>JBCCHH010000025.1:0-10137 GCA_039028855.1 Pseudomonadota bacterium
CTGCTTCGATCACCGCATATACCTAGCGTTCTATGGAATAGGTGCTTTTGGACCAGTGACGGCACTCAAGTGTCATGGACTGAGAGTAGTATGCATAGCAAAACGCTCAAGCTACCACGGCTTCGCTTCTACGGGGATGCACCAGGGCGTGCCGCTTAGTTAAAACGTTCTCAGTTTCTGAGCAATGTAATTATGAAGATTAAATCCAGCGCCCCGCATTTTTTCGTCTCTGATGTAAAGCGTTCCGTCAGGTTTTATGTCGATGTACTTGGTTTTTCCGAGCCAGAGCTATGGGGTGATCCTCCGGTGTTTGCAATGCCCTCTAGAGAGGGTTTCGTCATTATGCTGAATCAGGCAGGTAGCGATAAGGTCAAGCCTAACGGTTCTATTGATTGTTGGGATGCATATTTTTGGTGTGATGATATTGATGAGTTCTGGCTCGGTATTAAATCTAAGGTAACCGTTGTTCATGGTCCCGAAGACCGGGATTTATATGGCATGAGGGAAATTGGTATAAAGGATCCAGATGGCTATATGCTGGTGTTTGCGCACGATTTAGAAGGGCCGCGTTGATAACAGGGCTGTGCACGGGACGAAGGCTTCGGCTTTGCCCGTGATTTTGAACGTTAGGTCGCAGTCCACAATGACCTGAACTCACAACGGGAACCCTTGCTTTTCGAGGTGTACCGGGGTATATCTGCTGGATGACACATCACCGAGATTATTGAAGCTCAGCCTGTTCTTGCGGCCAGTTCGAGCTCTCAAGGCCGGAAGCGACTGAGCCTGTAGCACCAAGCTCGATCCCTAAGAGACATGATGAATGGCTTCAGTACCGCGTAACGCTATCTCGCGTTGCAGGCAGAGTGAGTGCTGCACGTCTGGCATGCATCGAACTAGTGGTTTGGTATATTAAACTGCGCTAAACCGGATCGAACCACTGTAGGATATCCATCCCATAGCGCTGGACGATGAATTCGGGACAACAACCCTGAAACTAACTCAAGTGTTTCCGAATCTGATCAAAAAATTCGGGTTCGGCATCTTCGAGCGTGTAATGACCGACGCCTTCGAGGTATTCGAGCTGCGCATCGGGGTAGTGTTGTTGCCATTCTTCGAGCACGCGGTCGTTGAACACAAAATCCTTCGCGCCCCAGCCGATCAGGATTGGTTTGTCGGCTAGTCGATGCAGGTCGCGTTCGGTTTCGGCCAGCACGTGCCAGGCCGGATCGGATGCTTTCAGCGGAATATCCTGCACGAACCGTAAAGTAGCCAGGCGCTGCTTCGGGCCGCCGAGGTAGGGTGCCACCAGGCCGTGCGCAATCTTTTTGGATAATTTTTTAGCAGTCGCCATGCGCGTGGCCAAACCGGAAAAGGCATTGAAGCGGTTGATCAGAAATGCGCCGATACCGGTGCGTGCAAACGACAGCGAGCGCGGCAGGGTTTCATCCGGAGGGATATTGAACGCCCAGGTGTTAAGAATCACGATACGGCGCACGCGTTCGGGATTGTTCACCGCCCAGCTCATGCCAATGGCACCGCCCCAGTCGTGCACGATAAGATCAATCGGCTCGCTCGGCGCGACCACATCCAGCCATTCGCTCAAATCATCGACCCGGCTTTGCAGGGTGTAGTGGTATTCGGCATCGTCGGGCCGATCTGACAGACCCATGCCGATATGGTCGAGTGCCAGACAGCGAAACCGATCATTCAGCTTCTCGATGACGTTGCGGTAGTAAAACGACCAGGTTGGGTTGCCGTGCAGCATGACGACGGTCTGATGGGCATCGATCGGACCATCATCAACATAATGTAGGTGCAGGCCCGACTGCAGCCGGTGCAGCTTGCGCGCAAACGGAAACAGCGCCGGATCGATACCGGGCGGCAGGGCAGGCAGATCGGTCATGGGTTCGGTCTGGCGTTACCAGACCACTTCAGCCATCGAGCAGTTCAGGCCCGAACCAATGCCCATCAGCGCAATCTTGTCGCCGCGGTTGACGCGTTTTTCATCGACGATACGCGACAGCACGGTCGGAATCGAAGCCGGACCGATATTGCCCAGGAACGGGAAAATTCGATAAACGCGTTCAGGGTCAACGCGGAACATACGGATGAACATATCAGTATGTGCCTTCGAGACCTGGTGAATCACGATGTGATCCAGATCGTTCGCGACCCAGCCCAACACGGTACGGGCGGCGGTGTAGGTCAAACCGGCCAGCTTCATGCCTTCGGTCAGCAGCGTGCGTGTGTCGGTCCACATCTGATGATTCCAGCCGCGGCACAGGTTGTTGAACTGGGTTGCCGCGCGTGTAACGCCGCCCTTGTAGGCTGCGCCGTCCGGTAGCAGATCGCGGCGCGTCAACACCATAGCAGCCGCGCCCGAGCCCAGTGTCAGCGAGGCAAACTCGGCCTTGAACTGTTTGCGCGTGACCGACGGCTGCAGCAGTCGATTGATCGTGGTTTCGTTGAGTTCCTTGCTTGATTCGCCGTTAACGATTAGCGCATAGTCGATTTCCTCACGCTCCAGCATCCGGCCGGCGATGTTCATGCCATTGATGAATGCCAGGCAGGCGTTGCCGACATCGAAGCTTTCGCAGGTGTCGGACAGGTTCAGATTCGAATGCACGATGCAGGCGGTGGACGGCTCGAGGAAATCGCGCGACACCGAGGTGTTGATCAGAATGCCGACCTGCTTCGGGTCGATATCGGCCTGTTCCAGCGCCTTGCGTCCGGCCAGCGTGGCCGCATCCGACGGCTGTATGCCTTCGTCCCAATAGCGGCGCTCTTCGATACCGGCAAGATCAACCAGCGGATTGCCGCGCACGTGCAGGCGATCCAGCGTCGGTCTCAACCGCTCCTGAATCTCACTGCTCGGTACGCGGTTGGGCGGATCGACGGAAACGACGGATTGAATGGCAACGTTTTTAAATAGCATAGGCGTTCGGTCTCAGCCGGCTGCAGCAGGCGTTATCAAAATAGCCTGATAGTATAACCCGTTGGCTAGTTTGAAGATTGATCAGCCGAAAAACCTATGATTGATAGGCAATTTGGTATAGTACATTCTGGCTAAGGCAGTAGGTGATTGTTTATGAAACGAATCAGGCCAAAATTTCAGGCTCTGTTCTGGCTTTTAATCCTCAGCCCGGTATCTTTATTATTCTCGGCGCAGTCGCAGAATCCTGTGTCGGGCGACGGTTATTCAAATGATCGACTGACGCCGGTCGAGCGCGCGATGGAAGCGGAGTATCCAAATCTGATCGGTACTGCGGCCGCTTGGATGCAGCAGCAATCAAGCCCAAGGTTGAACAGTCTGGCATTGATTCCTGACTTGTTCCAATACACCATTGAGCCTGATTCCTGGCAACTGGAAGCGGAGACGGATGCCGGTCGCGCGTTCATTGCGCAAGTGGCCGCGATTCTACAAGCCGAACTGATCGACGAGCCGTCACTATTTTTCTTAGGCGTTGCCTGCGAGCAACGCAAGATGATGGATGCGTGTCGTGCGGCCGGGCTGGATTCTGCGATTGAGCACATGCATGGCGGCAATATTGCCTTGCTAGGACTGTTGGCAAGTGGAAATGATGATGTGTTATGGCAGCAGATCATCCACGAAGGCGAGCATTTCTATACGTACTACCGCGAAGCGATTGATGGCTGGCAACAGGCTCTGTTCGCCACGCGCGCTGAAAACCAAGGCCTTTTTAGCGAGGCTGATCTGGCAAGCATTGCCGGAATCAGGGGTATCAACGCAGGTTTTTTTGCTGCAAATCTGTCTCCGTTAATGAATCACTGCGTTCTGGCGGCTACTGCAGCGGCAAGCGATTTGCTGGTGCATTGCCAGCGTATTGCGAAGAATCTGCGGGATTCGCACAGTGATCTAATGACCCAAATCATTGGTTTCAGCCTGTCAGAGCAACTGGCCGAAGCCCAAGGGCTGTTCGAGGCCGAGCGGCTGGCGGAGCAGAATCAGGCCAGCTCGGACTATTACATGTGCCTGCATCGATTCATGCCAGAGTATTACGGTGATGCGATCTACATGCGCAAATGGTTGAACTGGATTATTAAGTACGGCGAGCTTGAAGCCACTGAGCGCATGGCCGCTGAGCTGGGTGTGGATTGTGGCCAAAAGCCTGACTTCTCAAGCGAACACAGTTTGATTGAATGACGTAGAATGATGAGAATGATTCTCATAAAAAATCGGAACCGTCATAATGAAAACCTCGTTTGCTATTTCATGTCTTGCCACTGCCCTTCTGTTAGCTGTTTCCGCCCGGGCTGATGAGCGGCCGGATCATTACGAAGGTGAGGCCTCTGAAACGCTGCAGCAGGCGTTCGCCAATTTCGCCGAAACAAACAAGCGCATTGCCGGGATTCTGGCTCAGAAGGAGGTCACAATGGCCGATCTGGCCAAAATCCACGAGCTGAGCTACACACTGGAAAACGCGCTGGAACGTATTGATGATGAGTACGATGAGCTTGCAGACCAGCTCGAAGCACTGCATCTGGCTTCTGAAGGTGCGGATATCGTGTACGCACGCGGCCTCGGTCAGGCCTATCTGGAAAACGCCGGTCGGTTTCCACAATAAGTTTCTTTCGGGTAATTCAGTTGGGTGTTTATTCGCCAAGCGCTCGCACGAGGAGAAATAGATCGTCAGAATTGATACAGAGTGCGGTCTGCTCAGTACACTATATACATGGCTGCATCCAATGCTGAATTCCGCATTGCCGATCTGAGCGATGCCCAAATCCGAAACCTGCTGGCAACGCATACCGAGCGCGCGTTGGCCAACGCGCGCTGCCGTGAGGGACATGCACTTGATCTGAAAGCGCTACAGGCGGCGGATATTGAAGTGTGGTCAGTCTGGGTCAAAGGCGTGCCGGTGGCCGTAGGCGCGTTGCGGCGGATTGATCCGACTCACGGCGAGCTGAAATCTATGTTTGTTGCCGATCGGGTCCGCGGCTGTGGTTTGGGTCAGGCACTGCTCGATCATTTGATTCATACAGCACAGCAACGTGGCATGATCCGGCTGAGTCTGGAGACCGGTGGTTCCAGCTATTTCAACGCTGCCCGCAGGCTATATGCAGGTAATGGCTTTACGATTTGCGACGCATTTGCTGATCTGCAGCCGCACAAAGACAGTGTGTTTATGACGCGAAAAATCTGAGTTGATCACTAGATTTGATACAGCTAATCTGGCCAAAATGTACATGGCAAGATGATGGCAGGCTTATCGAGCAGCAAAATAGCAAATCCTTCAAGCAAGCTATCGATTCTTGCTTTCTTGTTTGCAGTTTTCTTGATGTGGCGAGTGCATGTTGCCTGGGCCGATCTATCAGCCAAGGTTCACATGAGGTTTTTCCAGGCCATCAGAGAGTTTTTTCCAGTTGCGGATCGGCCTGTAGAAATGACTAAGGTGTCATTTTGGGTTTTGAACGAGCTAAGAATCGTTTATCTGTTTTGTTTGCTTTCAATAGTATTCGGTTCGTTTTCAGTGCTTTTCGCACTGGTAGCACGAGTGCGGCAGGAGTCATCCGTACTGTATGCCGGGCCTATGGCGCTTTCGATTGGAATCATCTACCTGGCAGTCAGGTCTTTATACTGGATGCCAGCTTTTGTTTATTAAGCCTGCGGCTTGTTTACTCACTGCAAATCCATCAGTTTGCTCTGATATGCCGCTTGACATCGCGCAAGAAAGAGCGACTCACGGGAAGCCGTTCCTGGCTATCGAGTACGACAAAGGTTCGATCACTCTTTCGTTCGAGTCGGTCGACAGCATCGATGGCAACCCAGTACGAGCGATGCACCTGCAGCCCAAGCGGGCCGGCTTCTTCGATTGCGCGCGAGAAACCATAATTGATAAGTTCGCTGCTGTTTGGGCCATGCACGCCCACATAATTGCCTTCGGCCTTCATCCAGCGAATGTCGTTACGCAGGCTGGCAGGCAGCAGGCCGAGAAATCCTGCCGGTGGCGAGGTGTCGTCGGTGGCTTTCGGGCCTGAAGCACGCTGCAGTGCGGCTCGAATGAGCAAGCAAACCGACCAGAATACGGCGGCAAAGGCACAGCCTTCGATGACTTCCAGCCCCCAGCCGGACCAGCTATTGTCCTGCTCAAGTAGCCTAAGCTGGAACAGCCATTCGAGCGATTCGGCAAGCACGCCGGCTATCACAATTATGAGTAGGTGGTGGGCCATGGGCCCGATTCGTTCGAATAAGCCAAAGCGTCGCAGCAGACTGTCTGAAATCAGTAGGCAGGCGACCAGTGGTAGCAGGTTCTGTAGCGCAAAGCTGAACGACTCGAAAGGCGCCTGGGCCAAATTGCTGGAGGTGACTACTAGCGTGATGAATACCACCGCCGCGATCGTCGCTTCCACACGATAACGATGTGCAACAGTCTGCCAGCCGGCTTGATCATAAGGCTGCAGTTCGTCACTGATGGATGGCATCCATCAATATTATCATGCCGTTGGTAGAACAAGACTTGCCGGACTCATGGCCCAGCGATAGCGTGCATCCCTGTCCACATCGCACGTTTGCCAGGAGGTCAACATGTTCCGCGTATTGCAAAACCATCATCATCCGAACGCGTGCCCACACAGGCAGCAAACTACGCGCTGGAGCCTCGGCGTCTTATTCGCCGTTCTGGCTGGAATGATTGGGATCGCTTCACCCGTTTCAGCACAGGTCGGCCTGGGCGGGCTGGAGGTTCGGGTCGTGCAGAGTGAAACGCGGCGGCCATTGGCCAACGCTTCCATCAGGCTGATCGCCCGTGAAGGCGACACGTTTGAAGCCATGACGGATGATGAAGGTGTAGCGACCTTTGATTCGCTTGCTCCGGGTCTGTATACATTAACCGCCACTGCAACAGGCCGGCAAGCAATTGAGGAGCCGAGCGTGCGCATCGTTTCCAATCGGATCCTGTCGCTGGATGTGGTGCTGCAGCCCGCGCTTGAGCTGCCGGCTGAACTTGCCAATATTGTCGTCATTGGTCGAGCCATTGAAGCCGATCGATCGGGCGTAGTCGGGAATCGTTATCGTTCACGCGAGGAGTTGCGCACCGCACCCGGTACGGGCAGCGATGTGCTGCGCGCGCTCGACGGTTTGCCGGGCCTGGTTTCGACCGGTGAGTTTGCCAATTTCTCGGTTCGCGGTCGCGGGCCTCGCGACAATCTGATTCTGATCGACGATTTGCCGTTTGATCAGGTGGTGCATTTCGACCAATCACTCGGCGAGCTGGAAGATATCGAAGGCGGTGGAAGGTACTCCATCTTTGCGCCCGATACCATTGCAGGCGCCGAGTTTTCTCCGGGTGGATGGAGCGCAGCCTACGGCGGTCGATCAGGGTCGTTGCTGCGCCTGAATGTCGCTGAAGGTGGGCCGACCGCACGAAGCACCCTACGTGTGGATATCGCCGGTGCCGAGGTTTTGCATGAGGGGCCGATCGGCCTGGACTCGGATACCTCGATGCTGCTTTCGGCACGCCAGTTCAACTTTGAGCGCGTCTTCGACCTAGTCGGCGAGGATGATGTCGGACGGCCGGAACTGGCGGATGTTTTACTAAAAACCAGCACCCGGTTGGGCATGAATGACACATTGGAATTGCTGGCGATCCATGCCACGGAAGATTTCACCCGCGATGTGGAAAACGCCCGTGAGTCTGAAAATTTCGAGGACCTTTCGCTGGTCGATGCGAGTCAGGACGCCACGCTGCTGGGCTTGTCCTGGCGACGCCTGATCGGTAACACAGCCGAGTGGACGAATCGCTTTTACTATCGCGCCAGCGACAAGGAAACCCGCGAAGGCGAAGCGTTCCCTGATCTGGTGCCGGACGGCTCACCGCTCAGCGACATTCCGGTGCGCGAAGATATTATCCGGCTTACCGAGAAAGAAACCGAATTCGGATGGCGCAGTGACTTCAGTGTTCTTAATCGCTTTGGCCAATTCAACGCCGGTAGCCGCGTAAGCAATGTTTCGGTGGACTTTGAGACCGAACTCAATGAGCCCTGGGCTCGATTCGTGTTTCGCAGTGACGATCCGAGACCGCCGGGTCAGAACTTCATCGTCCTGCAACCTGAGGATGTCAACAGCCGCCTCGACGAAAGCGAACTCAATTGGGCCGTGTTCACCGAACAGACCTTCGAACAACAGCGCTGGGATCTGCGCGTCGGACTGCGCTACGATCATGATGGTTTTTCGGACGAGGGGTATTTTTCGCCGCGACTGACCTTCAACTATCGACTTAGCCCGGCGACGCGATTCTCGGCTTCGGCCGGGTTGTTCTACCAGTCGCCGCGATTTCTCGACCGGGCTAGTGATCCGGCCAACTTCCGTCTCGCGAACGAACAGATTACTCACTTCAGCGCGGGCATTTCGCACCGGTTCAATGACCGCTGGGACCTGCTGATCGAGGCATACGCGCAGCAGCTCGATGATCTGGTCACCGAAGATGTGCGAACCAGCGGAACGCTTTCCAATAATGGTGAAGGCGATAATCTCGGCGTGGATGTTGTGCTGACGAGAAAATTTGCCGATGGGCTGAGCGGCAATATCGTCTATTCATATAACGATCTGCGCATTGACGATAATGATGGCCTTGGTGAATACGATGGCGACTTCAGCCGACCGCACTTCTTCTCCATCGGCGGACTATGGGAGATTAACGATCGCTGGTCGATCAGCGCCCGTTGGAAATATTCAAGCGGCCGGCCGCGCGATGACTTCATCGTGTTCGATAACGTGCTGGGTGACGATGGCCCGTTGAGATTTTCGCAGGAACGGACCACACGCAATACTCTTCGAGCGGATGACTATCAGGCGCTGAATTTGCGCGTCGACTATCGCCGATCAATCTTCGATACATTCGAGCTGGTGACCTTTCTCGACGTAATCAACGTCATCGGCGGTGACGGCGCCAGCCCACCCGAATTCAACCCCACAACCGGCATGGATGTCGACGAAGATGGTGAGCCACTGCCGATTATTGGGTTGATTCTGGAGAAGAACTGGTAGGCTGGTTGAGCATTCTCAGTTTTTCGGCAGCAGGGTTTGCCGTAGGGTCAGCCGTTGTGCGATTAATCTGACGTGGCGGCGACTGGCAGAAAGTCGAAGCCGTTCCAGCGCACGCGGGTTGCATTTCCTGCGTCGTTGAACTCGAAGCCGGCGACGGTGCCGCCGCCGCTCAGCGTAATGCGCAGCAGATTTTTGTTGGCGTCGAAGATCTCGGCCCGTGCATGGGCGATACCCATGCTGACCTCCAGACCGCCGGCGATTGCCTGCCAGTGCATGGTGCCCATCGCATCATTATGGAAGCTTCCGCTGTAGGCTTCCAGCGGTTGCGGCAGTGGAGCCAGACGGCTGCTGCGGTTGTCGAGGTCTGCGGCGATGCGACCGGCGTGGTGGTCGCGTTCGGCCACGGCCTCGGTCAGTGCTTCGGCGAACCGGGTGTCGAGATCTTCGCGCTCCATTAGGCGGTCGTAGATCAACCGGGCCATCAGATCCGCGGCCGGTGTCGGCGTAGTGCCGTTGGCCAGCACAACCACACCTAGGTTGTGCTCAGGCAGAAAGCTCATGTGCGAGAAGTAGCTGCGGAAGCTGCCGAAACGCTGCAGGATGCGCTCATCGCGCCAGAGGGCACGATCCCAGCCGTAGCCCCAGCCATCGCGCTGATAGGTCAGGACGGTGTTTTGCTGGAGGGTTTGCTCGCGGTGAGTGGAAGCAATTACGTCGGCGTCAAAAATCCTGTGGCCGCTGAACGTGCCGCCACCGAGGTGCATTGCGACGAACCGTGCCAGCGCACGCGCGCTGGCAAAGTGGCCGCCGGCGGCGTGCAGGTTGGCGTCGGTCTTGGCCAGTCGGGTGCGCACGAAGCGACCTTTGCCGTCCAGCATGTGCGGCATGGCGATGCGGTTGGTCTCGATGTTCGACCGCAACGAGGTGACTTCATCCATGTTCAGTGGTTCCAGCACGGACGCCTTCACCACAGCTTTCCAGCCGCCCGGCTCAAGCTGATCGTCGTCGATGGCGTCGAGCACCAGTCCGAGCAGGGTGTAGGGCAAGGTACTGTATTCATAGGCACGGCCATTCTCGCTGGCCGGGTAGTCGGCCAGCAATTCGATCAGTTGATCAGGCGTAAACTCCCC
>JBCCHH010000026.1:0-10078 GCA_039028855.1 Pseudomonadota bacterium
CCAGTGGGTAACGCTCGCCCTGTTCGTACTCCAGCGGATAGAACAAAATGCCTTCAATCTCCAGGCCATCGCGCGCGGCATAGCGTACGACCTCACGACGCGCCAGCTCGATCTCGTTGAGCCAACCGTTATGACGGGTCAGACGCGCTGCACGCTCGGCGCCCGCCGCCAGTCGATACACTTCGGGCGGATGTTCCGGCGTGCTGGCGGTGAGTACGAGGCTGCCGTTGTCGGTCGGCGAAAGGCCATTGAAGATCGGGCCATTCTGAATCCAGGTTTGCTGATCAGAACTATCCGGCGCAATCGTACCGATTCGAGCTTCCACACCTTCATAGCTGATGAACACGATTCGATCGTCATCCAACCAATTCAGGTACCAAACATGGCCTTCGAGACCCGGAATCAGGTCGTTGAACTCGCCGCCGGCGTTGCCGGTCGCCATTAGGCGGCCTTCACGCGGGTCATTGATGATGTTTGTGCCGATAAAAGCGAGATGCTCGCCGTCCGGGCTCCAGGCCATCCGGCCAAGCTTGCCTGGGTTTTCAACCCGGCCGATCTCTTCGCCATCCAGGTCGATAATCCGGATGCGATTAAACATTAAGGTGTCATCGACAAGCTGACGCGGCGTGATCTTGATCGCCAGCCGATCACCGGCCGGCGACCACTGCACTTCCTGCACTGAGCCATCGAGCGCGATCATCAGCGGATCGCGATTGTTATCCATGTCATGAATGTAGATACGGCGATTTTTCAAACCTTCTTCATACACAATCTGGCTGAAGCCCTGTTCGGTCAGTTTCTCGACCGCTTCATCTTCAGACTCAAACGCCAGAAACGCAACCTGACGACCATCCGGGCTGAACGAATAGCTGTGAATGTCGGTTGCCAGACTAGCCAGTTCACGCGCTTCACCGCCACGTACCGAAATGCCGTACAAACGACGCGTTTTAGCATCGCCACGCTTGGCCAGAAAGGTGATGGTTTCACCATCCGGCATCCAGCCAATCGCGCCCACGTTGACCGGCCCGGTGATATAGCCAGTCGATTCGCCATCGGGGCCAACTACATGCAGCTCGCGCCAGACCGGCCCATCTTCTTCGGCCGGAATCGCGCGCGGCACGGCTAGCACGTACGCGACGTGGCTGCCGTCGGGGTTCGCTGCGACCGCAGTAACCTGCTCAAGCTGGCCGACCTGCTCAACACTCATACCCGCCGCCAGCACCGTGGCCGCCGGCAGTTTCATCAGAAGTGCGCCCAGGTAGAAAAAACGTCTCATCAGTTCAATCCTTCGCAAAAAATTCCAATCAACACGATACCAGACTTGGCTATTGCCGTATTGGCAAGCAAGCGCCGGATACAGAACTAGTAAACGCATTAACTCCGGATACTCTGGTCGACTCGCGGCGACATCCGCAACAACCGGACCGCCTCTTTGGCAAAAAAACAAGTCCTCCCACGTATAACAAAAACATTTCCGCTCGAGTGACGCTACTCTGCATCAGGCCAATTAGCCGGCAAACGCACGACACGATCGGCATGCAGCTCGCTTTGCACACATAACGCTCGGCCGCATATCTTTGTTCAATGCTCTTGTCAATTCACTTTTGATTCCAGAAACGCTTTTAATTGAGTTGGCAATTTTCCCCGTATTTTTTCAGTTACGGCTTTTTCGTTCTTTTGCCAAAGCACGCCAAAGTAAATTATCAATAGCCCTATAGCAGTGAGTGCTATCGGAAACAACCAGCTATTTTCAAAAACATCAAAAGCCAGATGCCCCAGATATATGCAGCATCCGATAGCACCAAAAACTACAAAAACCCTTCGTATCAATAAAACCCCGATTCCTATCATGCCAATGTTTATACAAAAGTAAATAAACTTGGAAATCTCACTGTCTGAATGCTGAGCCGTCATGCCGCCCCAAAACGCCAATAAGGTAATCACAAGACCAAAGTACATCGAGACAAGGGCGCTTAACTCGAAATCTGCCGTTCCTCCTGCGATCATCGAAGCGATATCCATTGACATATACCAAAGCGTTACCGCAATGGGCATAATCAAGAATGGGTACTTGTAACGCCAGGCTACGATTACGCCAACAATCAAAGTACCGAACTCCATATAGAGCCAGTGCCATTTAATAAATCTGTGATATTCCTGGTAGGTAGTTTCATCAGGCCATAAACCCAATGCCTGCTGAAGCCCATATATCGCTAACGGTGTTAAGGCCACCGCAAACGTTGCGCAGATTCCTGCAGGCACCGCATAACCTTTCGACTGGAAAATATGAGTAAGTTTTAATCCGATTCCCGCATAAGCAAGAGAAATAAAAAATATTCCCCATCCGCCAAAAGACTCCCACCCCAGATTCATAAAGATAGTCATTGCCCCGATTGCTACAAGACCGCCCATGTAATAGAGGGCGTGAGTGAAGTCAAAACTTGGCCCGGTATTGGGCAGGCTCGTAAAGTAACGATGCAGGTTTTCCGCCTGTTCATCAGAAATAATATTCTCAGCGACGGCATCAGCCAAGTTCTTTCTTGTAATTTTCATCTGATCTTTACCCTGATTGATCGCTTCGATACCATCTATCGTCGTGACCGACAGACGTAAATGAATCAATGCGGAGTGTTCTTTTTAACTCGTTATCTTGGATCCTATGGAACACTACCCTTTTGGATCTATGATATAGGTTTTCTCAACTCCTAAAACAGTAACGTTTCGTATAACCGTACCTACGTTTTTTACGTCTCTGGGATTTTCCAAAACTGCAATGAGATTTTTACAGCGGTACGGTTTTATTTCTTCAGCCCGTGCTCGTAATGGAGTCTTTGTTTCTACCATGGCATCCTCAAATATTAAGATACGTAACACCTGAATCAGGCCGCGTCGTGAAGCGGCATTGGTTTGAACGCAATTGTCACACATGCGCTATCGATAATCATTAAATACCTCATCGCCGTCAGAGTTTCCAGTTTATTTATATCTGTTGTTTTCCTTGTATGCACAACTGAAATTTAACATCAAGCCTTAGAGCACCCACCCATGATACCTAATGCATAGCCGCCTGCTAAAGAAAATCTTTTGCGCTGTCCAAACCGTCAGCAAATCAACAGGTTCAATCCGTTTCACCGACTACTTTTTCAATACTGAACCAGGCGATTGCGGCCGAGGCCAGCGCCATGCCTGCAAAAGTGACGTGTAACCGTCCAAACGCATCGAGAAAGGCGCGGTCGGCTGCGGCCTGGATGGCCAGTCCGAGATCGCCGGTCGGCAGTGGGCCGTCGATGCGGCCGAACTGCATGGTCAGGTCCGAAACGTCAGCGATGGGCAGCGCGTTCAACTCCTGCTGAAACACGTAGTTGGAAAACTGCAGAAAAATCAGGCCAAATAAGGCAATCGCGATCAGGCCGGCAGCGCGCGAGGCGACGTTGTTGATGCCTGATGCCAGACCCATCTGGCTGTCCGGTACGGCCGCCATCACGGTTGTGGTCAACGGCGTAACGGTCAGCACCATGCCGATACTCTGCACGACAATGGCCGGGAAATACGTCGTCCAGTAACTGCCCTCCGGGCCGGGCAAGGCATATAGCGCGAAGCCAACCGCGGTGATGGTCGGGCCAATCGTCAGCAGCATACGGGCGCCGTATTGGTCAACCAGTCGCCCGGTCAGCGGCGAAAACAGCGCCATGATCAGCACGAACGGGATATAGGCTGCGGCCGCTTCGGTGGCACCATATCCGCGCACCTGAATCAGATTAAACGGAAATAAAAACATTGATGCGCTCAGAGCCGAGTACAGCACCAGCGTCATGATATTGACGCCGGAAAAGTTGCGTGACGTAAACAAGTCCAGCGGCACCAGCGGCTGCTGCAGCCAACGCTGCGAGACGACAAACAGCGCGAGCAGGATTACACCGGCCATCATCGACCCAATCACCAGCGGATGCGACAGGCCCAGATGCCCGGCTTCGATCAGACCGAAAATCAGCGCGCCCAGCCCAAGTGTGGACAGCGCCGTGCCGACGTAGTCCAGCCGCGCCTTGTCGGGGTTGCGGCTTTCCGGGACGTGTTTCAGTGCAAGCCAAACCACCACGGCTGCAACCGGCAGATTGATGTAGAACACCAGCGGCCAGGCAAACTGCTCGGCCAGCCACGCGCCCAGTACCGGCCCAGCCGCGATCGACAGCGCCGTCGTTGCTGACCAGATGCCGATCGCGCGGCCACGGCGCTCACGCGAAAAGCTGGCACCGAGGATGGCCAGGCTGTTCGGCACCAGCAGCGCACCACCGAAACCCTGGAATGCGCGGGCGATGATTAATTCTTCAGGTGAACGCGACAAGCCACAAAACAGCGAAGCCAGCGCGAACACGACAACGCCGATAAGAAATATCCGCCGCCGACCCAGCGTATCGCCCAAGGCACCACCGAGCAGTAAAAAGGCGGCCAGAAATAGCGCATAGCTTTCGACGATCCACTGCAGCTCAGTTGCGCTGGCCGCAAGCCGATTCTGCAGGATCGGCAAGATCACATTCACGGCCGTGCCGTCAATCATGACCATCGACGATGCCAACGCGGTCGCCGCCAGCACCCAAGGCCCGTCACGCTCGGGACAGACCGCATTGCCCTGACCCGCCCGGATGGATGAGCGCTGGCATGGATCGTTATAAATTGAAGCCATCGGCACTTTTGCAACGTGTACAGATTCTAAACAATTCTGATCAATCCACTACTGGCTGAAGTTCTGCCGGGCCGTTGCCGGACTCGGCGAACAGATAAAAAATCACGCCACCGAGCAGCAGGCCGACCGCAATGGCAGCGAATACTGCCGCATAACCACCCAGACTTTCGATCGGCCCGAGTAGCGCAGCGCCAAGACTGATGCCCAGATTCGCCACGGCCATGTACAGCGCAAACTGAGTGGCTGCGACCTCCGGTGAGCACATGCGCATAGCCGTAACCGCCCACACCACCAGAATCAATACGTACATACAAATGGCAACGTAAATAAACAGTTTAATGATGCGGCTATCGGCCCATAACGGCTCATTTAATGCCATGAACAAACACATGGCAGACAAAATTATCGTTGCCAGAACCATGCCCCAGCGCGTACCCACCCGGTAGACGAGCAGGCCAAATACAAGAATGGCAAGGATGCCGGAAACAAAGTTGGCCGCACCCGAAGTCGAGGAATACATCGCATCGGTCCAACCCGCAGCGCTGGTCGCTACCAGTGGTCCTAAACCCAGAAAGAAACCCCATGATGCGTTGATCAAAATCACGCCGATCATCAAAATCAAGCTGCGCCTGCGCAGGATGACGCGAAAGGTTCGACGCAACAACGGCAACCAGGCGCCTTCATGGCGCTCAAGATTAATGGCAGAAGTTTCGCCTGGACTCCAGGGCAATAGTTTTTCGCCCGGTCGCTCACGCAACATCGCCACCAAGATCAACACCAGTAGCAAAAAGACGCCCACGCCGACCAGCGCAAACGCCAGCCCATACGCGGCGATCAAGTAACCACCGACAGCGCCACCGGCCGCAATACCGACCGACTGACCACCAAACATCAGCCCATTGGCCTTGGCGCGCTCTTCATCCTTGAGCAGGTCGACTGCCATGCCGTCGACAGCCACGTCCTGCAGCGTCGTGGCCAGCATGACGGTAAAACCAAAGGCTGACAGCAGCGCGATCTGACTGACATCAGGGTTCATCACGGCGCAGATCAGCAAACCGAACACCATGCAGAACTGTGCGCCAATCAACCAGGCGCGCCTGCGCCCCATTGGCAGATAGGCATAACGATCCATAAAAAAGCCGTGCATGAATTTCAGCGTCCACGGCAAACTCGCCGCGCTGATGAAACCGCCAACCGCCAAAGCGGAGACTTCACTAGCCGCCAGCCAGCCTGGAATCGCAAAGAAGAACAGCCCATACGGCAAACCTTGGGCAATGTATAGAATAAATACGACGAACAATCGCAGATACGAATGTTCCGAAATGGAAGGCCAAGCAGCGGTAGTCATAGCGAATATTCCCAACAAGAATCGCAAGAGCATAGCCGATATGGAGCACGAAAATTCCAGTACTGACCGGCGCGATTCGATCGGACCACTCACAATACTTAGTACGCTGACCTGCAGTTCAGCAGCAAAGAGCTGCAGCGCCTTGCAATCTCGAACAACTCCAAACCCGTCGGCACTGAGTCCGTTGTACTATTGCCCAAACCCGATTGATACGGATAGCAGCGATGCCAGCACTCCCTGAAGTCCTAACTGTTTTAATTGTCGATGACGATATTTCCACGCTGCGCGAACTCGAAGAAACCATTGATGACGCGCACGTGAATCTTCAGTTTGCAGACACCAGCAATGCCATCAGCCGTATTCTGGAAACGCATTCAATTGATCTGGCAGCAATTAGTGTTCACGAAGGCACAGTGGGCATGATCGAGCCTTTGGCACGTCAACTGCGCGCATTGAATTCACCGGTACCGCTGATTGCACTGGTTTGCCCTGAACCGCAATCGGCTGCACATGCAGCTATGGCCGGCGTGGATGGCTGTGCCCGCATAGACGACACGCGCACCGTTAAACGACTGCTGGCGAGCCAGATTCAACAAATGCGTAATGTACGCACGCAAGTCGAAGCGCTTAATCAGGTCAGTGATATTCATGAGCGCTATAACCTGCTGCTGGAAACATCCAGCGAGGCCATCGCGTATCTGCATCAAGGCCTGCATATCTACGCCAATCCAAGCTATCTGGAGCAGTTCGGTTACCTGAGCTTCGACGATCTCGAAGGCTACTCAATTCTTGATCTGCTGTCTTCGACCGATGATCAGCAGGATTTGAAATCACTGCTTAAATCCTTCTCCAAGGGCTTGTTGCCGAATGCACCCATTGCGGTTACCGGCTCACATGCCGATGGCAGCACGTTCAATGCCTTGGTTGAGTTTTCGCCGGCTCATTACGAGGGCGAATCCTGCATTCAAATCATGGTGCGGGAGCAGTTCGAAGCCGCTGACAATGCCGAGCTTCAACAAGAGCTGGAAAAGCTTCGCACACACGACCTGCTGACCGGCCTGCTCAACCGCCAGGCCTTTGTGAATACGCTTAAGCAGGAGTTCGAACAAACCGGGCTGGATAGCGATTTAGCAGTGTTGCTGGTGTCGTTGGATGACCAATCCGGTTTACAGCAATCCATCGGCACGAGTGCAACCGATCAACTCGTCGTGCAAACAGCAGCATTGTTTAATCAAGCAGCGGAACGTTCGATGTTGCCGGCCCGGCTGTCGGATCATGTCTTTGCGCTGCGCGTATGGTTGGATGATCGCGAGCAGGCAGCGGAACTGGCCAAACGTCTGGTTGAGACATTCTCCGGCAAAATTCTGCAAATTGAGGGCAAATCACCAACCGTAACAGCCAGCGTCGGCCTGGCTGTCGGCGGCAAACAGGTATTTACCGTTGATGAGCTGCTTGGCTACGCAGACCAGGCCCGTCAGGAAGCCATGCGCACGGGCGGTAATAGTTACGTTCGCTATCGCCCAAGTACTGACCACATCGGCGACGACACCGATGAGCAATGGGCCGAGCGCCTGCGCCATGCGCTAAACAACAGTGAATTCCGCCTGGTAAGCCTGCCCGTAACCGATATGGAAGATGACGACTTCTTGCTCAACGAAGTCGAAATACGGCTGCGTGCCGAAGATAGCGATGAGGTGATTCTGCCCTCGGCATTCCGCCCAGCGGCTGCCGCATGTGGCCTGTCATCAGAACTCGATCGTGATTTGATTAATCGTCTGGTTCAGTTGCTGGCTGAGGATACTGCGGAAACCAACGCAGCAAACGGCTGGCTTTTGCCGCTGTCGGTGAGCAGCCTGAGCGATAGCAGCCTGATTAAACTGCTGGAGAGCGCCATTCTGGCGAAAAGGCTCAATGGGCGCAAGCTCATCATTGGCTTCAGTGAAGCGGACGTAAGGGAACAAATGCTCGAGCTGCAGAGATTTATCAGTCGCTTCGCTACCTACGGCGTGCGTTTTGCGCTGCTTGACGTACGGCTGAATTCACGCGTCGGACTGACGATGAAGAATATTGAAACCAGCTATATCAAGCTCGATCAGCAAGTTACCGTGAGCCTGAACAAAGAGAAAAATGCACGCGACCTGCTCAAGCAACTGGTCCACGAGGCCAATGAAAACAATACATACGTGATCGCGCCGCACACTGACAACACCACCGATCTGGCCACGTTGTGGCAGGCAGGTATCACCCTGGTCCAGGGGCAGTTTGATCAGGAAGAGTAGCGTGCAGGCCAATCAGCCGTTGGCGCTGCTTCGACCTGCAAAAAAATCGCCTGCGATGCAGGCGATTTGAGTTCCTATTCCAGATAGACCCTTACGCTGCGCGGCGCAATGCCTCAATGCGCTCATCGAGCGGCGGATGACTCATCAGCAAACGCTTGATGCCATCCGAAGCCCGGCCCTTGATACCGAAGGCTTCAACCGCTTCGGGTAATTCGGCGGCCTGATGGCTCTGCTTCAGCCGCTCCAGGGCTGCGATCATATTGTTGCGACCGGCCAGCTTGGCGCCGCCTGCGTCGGCCCGATATTCACGCCAGCGCGAAAATGCCATAACAATAAAGCTGGCCAGAATGCCCAGTACCAGCTGCAGCACCATCACGGTGATGAAATAGCCTGGGCCATAGCCCGAGTTACTGCGGAATACTGCGCGGTCGACGATCTGTCCGATAATGCGTGACAGAAAAAGCACAAATGTATTCAACACGCCCTGTAGCAGGGTCATCGTAATCATGTCGCCATTAGCCACATGTGCGACTTCATGCGCGAGCACGGCCTCGACCTCATTCGGCTGCATGTGCTGTAACAAACCGGCACTAACCGCAACCAGCGCGTTATTGCGTGAAGCACCGGTGGCAAAGGCATTCGGCTCGGCAGCCGGGAATATCGCCACATCCGGCATGCCGATACCGGCCTGTCCTGCCTGACGCTCAACCGTGCTGACCAACCAGCGCTCAACCTGCGATTTCGGCTCTTTAATGATCTGCGCCTTGGTCGACATCAACGCGATGCGCTTGCTCAGCAGCAAAGAAACCAGCGCCCCGCCCATACCGAACAGGCCGGCGAAAATCAGCGCCGCAGCCGTGTTGTAGTTATACCCTTGCGCAACCAACCACGGTTCGAGTAGGTTCATGACCAAACCGAACACCATCAAAACCGCGAGGTTAGTGCCTAGAAATAAAAGGATTCTTCGCATCGTCTCAAGTTCCTTGTTGCCGTTACAACGTCAAGTTTGCATTGCTAGAATGCTTTGAAATGGTTTCAATTGCACGAAAAAACAAGACCTTGAGCACAAACTACTGCGGCCGATTTGCGCCCTCACCCACCGGTGACCTGCATTTCGGCTCACTCGTAGCGGCCGTCGGCAGCTATGCACAGGCGCTCGTCAATCAGGGGCAGTGGCTACTGCGTATTGAAGATATTGACCCCGCGCGCGAGCGTAAAGGCGCCGCGAAACGCCAAATCGAAGACTTAAACAGATTCGGCCTGACTGGCACGAATACAGTCGATTATCAGAGCCGGCACCGGCAGCGGCACGAACAGGTAATCGAAGACTGGCTGGGACGCGGGCTTGCGTTCGAATGCGGCTGCAGCCGCTCGGAATTGCCCGCATCCGGCATTTATCCGGGCACTTGCCGCAACGGCCTGCCACCTGGGAAACACGCGCGCAGCATCCGCTTTCGCGTACCTGATCGCGAGATCGAGTTTTATGATGCCATCCATGGCCGGCAGCACGAAAACCTGGTTGAAACCAGCGGAGATTTCGTGATCCGCCGCGCCGATGGTCTGATTGCCTACCAGCTTGCCGTCGTCGTCGATGATGCCGACGACGGCATTACCGAAGTTGTTCGGGGTGCCGATCTGCTGAATTCAACTGCGCGCCAGATCCTGCTGTGGCGGACGCTCGGAATACAGCCGCCGAAATGGGTACATGTACCACTGATAGTTGATGCCAGTGGTCAGAAGCTCAGCAAATCGAGCCGTGCCGACCCTGTC
>JBCCHH010000027.1:0-10045 GCA_039028855.1 Pseudomonadota bacterium
ATGAAACGAAAACGCCTGGCGCAGATGCTCATCCTTGACGAATTTTGATACCATCGAATAGACGCTGCGATACGACTGGAGTTTGATCAATTCAGGCGCGACCTTGATCATTGAGCCGAAATTCAGAAACGGTACATGGCCGAGTTCGAGATAGCCTTTTTCGAACGCTACTTTGGAATACTCAAGGAATTTTCGATAGCCTTCGACATCGTCCGGATTGCGTGCGCGAATCTGGGCTTCAAGTTTTTCTGAATCGTTGGTGTAATCGAACACATCGCCATTCTCCCAGCACAGCCGATACATCGGGTCGATCGGCATCAACTCGACGTAATCGGCCATCTTGCGTCCACTCAGTTCAAATATAGCTTCCAGCGCGGACGGATCGGTAATCACGGTTGGGCCGCCATCGAAGCTGAAGCCCTTGTCTTCGTAGACATAGGCACGACCGCCGGGCTTGTCGCGCTTTTCTAAAATGGTGGTGTTGAAGCCGGCCGATTGCAGGCGAATCGCCAGGCTTAAGCCTCCGAAACCGGAGCCGATGACTGCGACAGTGGATTTTTTCGTCATGGTTGGTTGAACTCTTTAATAGTGAAACGCTTGTTCTATATAGTTTTTTTTACTGCCGCCTTTTATTTCTCAGCGACAGTATCTCGTCAATGCGTCAGGCAGCTTGCCGGCCAGTATGCGTGTTTTTTGCTGAAGTTTGAGGTCGGCGGCGCAAAATCATGTGAGCACCGATTTGGTCCGAAAGCTTTTATTCAAATCCATCAGCGGCTACCATGATGCGATAGAGCAATATCATACTGGTGCTTGATTAATTGATGCGGGCCCCACGTCGATTCAGCTCAGCGATGATAGTCGAATGGATTCGAGCCCGATATCACTAAACAATTACAAAAACAGTACAGATTGGGAGAGCAGGGAACAACGTCATGATGTATCCGTCGGGAATCTTCTCGGTGTGCCTATGGTAGTGCGTAGCGACACGCTTTCTTCATCAATTTCGGCAGGCAACTTTAGCGCCGATGAACTTACGCAATGGTGCGATCAGGCCAGAGTTCGCATCAATCAACGGTTAGATGAATTGACCCGCCCCGTTGAAGGTAGTTGTCCCGAACTGATCGCAGCCATGCGTTACAGTCTGCTCGCATCGGGCAAACGCGTGCGGCCGCTGCTGGCATTATTGATGGCCACGCATTTTGGTGAAGATACCGAAGCGCTGATTGATTTCGGCTGTGCGCTGGAACTTGTGCACTGTGCTTCGTTGATTCTTGATGACCTGCCGTGCATGGACGACGCACGCCTTCGCCGTGGCCAGCCGGCCTGTCATATCGAGTATGGCGAAGCGACGGCCTCGCTGGCTGCGATTGCACTGCTGAATCTCGCTTCCGGAGTGCTTGCGCGCGATGAACGGATTGATCCCTCCATACGCTGCACCTTGATCGACCAGCTTTCGACCGCGGTCGGCGCGGGCGGCCTGGTATCTGGCCAAAGCCGCGACTTGCTTGAACGTCAGCACAAGGTCAGCAGTGAGCAAATGCGCGGCATCAATCATCAGAAAACAGGTGTGCTGTTTGAGCTGGCTGTAGTCGGCAGCGCGACCCTGATTGGTCTTGAGGCTGAAAAGCATGAACAGCTACACGGCTACGCTCTGCATCTTGGCCAGGCGTTTCAGACGGCCGATGATTTGCTCGATTGTGGAGCACTGGCTGCTGACAGCGGCAAGGACTGCAATGCCGACCGGGCCAAGGGCGGGTCGGTGCATGCCCTGGGTAAGCAGGCACTGGGCCAGCGCTTGGCGCTTGAACTGGCCGCCACGCACGCCGCGCTGCCGAGTGGCTCCGGGCCATATGCCGGTCTGCCAGAGCATTATCTGAACCAGTTATTTGCCCGCTTTGGCTGAATCCTGCGTGAGCGAGGCCCAACATTCGATCATTCTGTCGATTGAGCAATTGTGTTTCGACTATCCCGGTCGGCCGGTGCTGCAGGAGCTCGATCTGGCGCTGCAGCACGGCGAATTATTTGCTCTGCTCGGTCCGAATGGGGCCGGCAAATCCACCCTGATTCGAGCCTTGTGTGGTCGACTACGCCCGCACAAAGGTTCGATTCAGGTATCCGGTCTGGATCCGCATCGCAGTGCTGCAGCTAGAAAATCGATTGGCCTTGTGCCGCAACAGATTGCGCTGTACCGACATCTGACGGTGTTCGAGAACCTCGAGGTTTTCGCCCGGCTGGCGGGTGTGCAGCGAGTCAGGGTTTCTGCACTGGCTCAGCAGGCATTGGATCAATGCGGTCTGGAGTCTGTTGCGGGTCAAATCGTCAGCGAACTGTCCGGCGGCTGGCAGCGCAGAGCGAATATCGCCTGCGGGCTGGTGCATGAGCCTGCCTTGCTCGTGCTTGACGAGCCGACCGTCGGTATCGATCTGCCGGCGCGACTTGCGATTGAACAACTGTTGACCGAACTCAGCGGTCAGGGCATGACCCAGCAAATGACGATTCTGCTGATCAGCCACGACCTCGAACAGGTGGAACGTCTGGCTGATCGCGTGGGTTTCTTGATCAACGGTCGCATGCAGCACGTCGGCGTACCGATTGAACTTCTGTCGCAGCAATTTGGCCAGATGCATGAATGGCATGTACAGCTCGAACAGAAGCCGAATGCCGCCGATAGCGAACTACTAAACAGGCTTGAACTGCAGCCTGAGCCTGCTGCTGGTCAATTGTACTGGCGTGGCTGGTTGGACGAGGCCCAACAGGCCGGCGCTCGCATGCAGCGGCTTGAACAAGCACAAATCGCCGTGCGTGAGTGGCGCGTGCGCCAGCCTGGCCTGGATTCGCTGTGGCGCACGGTGTATGGCATGGCCCAGCCCGAGTCGATTGATCAGACAAACGAGGCGCTAGCGCGATGATTCTGACCGTGGTGCGCGCGATGTGGCTCGGGCTGTGGCGCGATCGCGGTGCGCTGGTGCTGGCCTTCTTGTTCCCACCGTTGCTGTTTATCGTATTTGCCGAAGTATTTTCCGGCAGCACCGGTGAAGGGTTGGAACTCAATATCGCGATGGCCGACAGCGCGAATTCCTCCTTTAGTCAGCAATTCGTTGATTCGATCTCCGCGATTGATGGCTTTGTGCTTAGCCCGCTATCAGCATCCGATTCGGATATTGATATTGAATCGGGCTTGAGCGAAGCCGTACGTACCGGCCAGGCCGATGCTGCGATCTGGATTCGTACTGAACCGCCGCGTTATCCGGATTCAGATCTGGATGGTGAAGCGCCCGTACTTGTTATTGGTGATTCGTCCAAGGCACTGGCCGTGGCGGTTGTGCATGGTCGCCTGCAGGCGCTGATTCAGGAACAATTTCCGGTGCTCAATGTATCGCGCGCGGTCACGCTGGTCGATGCGCTGGTCGGCCCCTATAGCGACGAGCAACAGCAGTCGCTCGAAGAGTTGATCGATGAACTCGAGCTTGAATCGGCCAGCGGCGAGTCGGACGGTTCGATAAATGCCGGAAGCCTGATTGAGCAACGCATGCGGCAAAGCGAGGCGGGTATCGATGACGATGGCGGCATTAGTTACTATGCCGGTGCCGTCGCTATTCTGTTTTTGCTGTTTTCGGCCATGCAGGGTGCAATTTCGCTGATCGATGAACGTTCGTCAGGCATTGTCGATCGGCTGTTAGCCGGCCCCGGCGGCGCGCGCGTGGTGGTGATCGGCAAGGGCGTGTTTTTAACTCTACAGGGGCTGGTTCAGGTCAGCATTATTTTTGCCGTAGCCTGGTGGTTGTTCGGTATTGACTGGATCGGCAAGTTTGGCTTGTGGCTGATCACTGCGCTGCTCGCCGCCGCCAGTGCCGCCTGGCTGGCGATGCTGATGGCCTCGCTGTGCCAGACGCGTCAACAGGCGCAGACCGCCTCTGCCTTTCTGGTATTGATCCTGTCAGCCGTCGGCGGCAGTATGATGCCGCGTTTCCTGATGCCGGGCTGGCTACGGGATCTGGGCTGGCTGACGCCGAATGCCTGGGCCATTGAAGCCTGGCAGGGCGTGTTCTGGCGCGGCCAGGGTGCGGCTGAACTTTGGTTGGCCTGGCTGGTATTAGGCGCATCTGCCTTGATCGCCATGTGTATCAGCATTATTTTGTCGACACGCATGTCACGTGCCTGATGGATCATACTGTCTGCTAAAACTTACCACACTAAAATTCAATAAAATGGCGCTATGAGCACAATCGTAATCAACGCACTGCTGTTCGTTTCGACTGTCATCGCGATGGAGTGGGTGGCCTGGTTTTCGCATCGCTACATCATGCACGGCTGGGGCTGGGTCTGGCACGAATCGCATCACCGCCCGCGCACGGGCTGGTTTGAAAAAAACGATCTGTTTGCGGTGGTCGGGGCGGCCATTTCGATCACGCTGATCTGGTTCGGACGGGACGGCTTCGGACCGACCTACTGGATTGGCTGGGGCATGGCCGGTTACGGTCTGATTTATTTCCTGTTTCACGACGGCCTGGTCCATCGCCGCTGGCCGTTCAAGTGGAATCCGAAGGGCGGCTACATCAAGCGGTTGATCCAGGCACACAAGATTCACCATGCTGGCCACGGCAAGGACGACTGCGTGTCGTTCGGATTTTTATACGCCAAACCGCTGCCTAAGCTGAAAGCGGAATTTCAGCGGCTGCAAGAGCAGCAGGAAAAGCCCTAAACTGCTTTATCAACGACCACCAACTCCGCCGCCTCCACCACCACCACCGGAAAACCCGCCACCACCGCCGCCGGAACTACTGCCGGGTGGAGTGGAAGCCGAGCTGATCTGGCTGGTAAAGCCTTTCCCCAGGCTACTGCCCAGATCACCCAGGCTGGATGCCTTAACACCGCTGCCGTAATACCAGGCCATGCTGCCGGCTGCGGCAGCGGCAGCGGCGGCGGTAACACCCGCAGCGGCTTCAAATTTTTGCGTCCAGGCTTGTTCTACATCAAGCGCCAGTGCATAGGGCAGCAGCGCTTCGAATCGGGCGGCATTGAGTTCAGGCTCATCGGGATTGCGGTGCTCGAGCGTGGCCAGGTCCTGCTGTTCGGCTACGTCAAGATAGCGCTTCAAGCCTTCGATTTGGTCAAGCAATTTGCGCCCGCGCGCGGTTACGCGCTGCATCAGCCAGATAAACATGAAATTCATCAACATCATCACCACAGCCAGGCCGATGGTGAGAGGCAGCGCGCTGCCCTGGCCGATGATAAGTGCGAGCACGATCAGTCCAATCGAGGCAATAAAACCGATCGTGAGCACTTTCCAGTTGGTGACGAAATAGTCCGGTCGATAGCGTTTGACTAGCGCCTTGGCCTGAGCCTTGCGGGTTTGCATCAGAAGCTGTGCGTTTTCGGTTTTCAGTTCAATACGATTTTCGTCTTCAAACAGAGTTTCGAGAATGGCCTTCTGGCTAGACGGCAGATCGGGTGTACTGATCGATCTGGTCTGTTCTACAGTCCATACTTCGCCTTTGCCGAATACGCCGTCACTGCCTTTTTCGCGCTGAATTTTGAGCTTGCCCTTAACGCCCAGGTCAACCAGGTCGGCTGCGAAGCAGCGCGCATCGTACATGCGGCGTATCATGTAGCGCAGCCCTCCGGGAGAATAACTTTTTGGCGGATTGTAGCGTGCGAAGATCACGCCTGGCTCGGGGTCACGGCCTTTTTGCCGCCACTGATGCAGGTAGTACAAAAAGACAGCGATAAGACCGATCAGCATAATCAGCACGCTGCGGTTGTCGTGCAGCAGCCAGCCAAGGCGTTGTTGTCGGGTGGGTTCTGGAATGATGCCCTTGGGCCATTTGGCAACGACGGTCAAGCCACTGCGTGGTGGCAGCGGAGCCATGGTCTCGAATCGAAATACGTCGGCGCCGATGATTTCCGCACGTGCGTTTCGACCCTGCTGCCCGAACTCGCCGGTGTAGGCCTCGGCCTGCATCTGGTTTTGAACCGCGGTTTCGGGAAGTCTGACCTCAGCACTAGCCGAATCAATCGTGAAAATCGAGCCGTTGCCGGTGACGTTCCAGTACAACTCATCGTGCTCTTCAAAAAAACCGAGCTGGCGATCGGTGCGATAGCGAATCGTATATTCAATCGAAGCTGGTACAGGTAGAAACGAATCATCGCCGGTATTGATATGAATGCCGTTGCTCACGCGCTTGGTAAA
This sequence comes from Pseudomonadota bacterium, assembly GCA_039028855.1. Lineage (GTDB taxonomy): Bacteria > Pseudomonadota > Gammaproteobacteria > Xanthomonadales > Wenzhouxiangellaceae. Next base: position 6,191 of record JBCCHH010000027.1, read on the forward strand.
CCAGGGCTCTGGGTTGCCGTTGCGCTGCACTTCGATCATTTCAAAATCAACAATCACGCGGTTGCCGTAGCGGTCGCGATAACGTGTCGGAAATTCGCGAACGATTCCGCGCCGGATCTGCTGGCCCTCCGCCCGCACACGGATGGTTTCGGTCACTTCCAGCGAGCCGTCGGGCTGGATTTCGATGACGCTGTCGAAGGCCTCGATACGTTCCTGGGCCTGTCCCGTCTGAATGCTGAACAGCGCGATCAGACAGGCTGCGAGAATACCTGTGCCAATTTTCATAATACTTACTCGATCGTTGTTTCAATGGCCGGACGGTGCGCATCCTCGGCCTGATAAAACTGCGCCTGGCGAAAACGAAACAGTCGGGCAATCAACAGATCGGGAAACTGCTCAATACGTGTATTGAGATCGCGCACAGCGCCGTTGTAATAGCGTCGCGCATAGACCAGATGGTTTTCGATTTCGACCAGATCGTCCTGTAGCTGGGCAAAGTTCTGGTCGGCTTTCAGATCAGGGTAGGCTTCGCTCAGCAACAGCAGTCGGCCGACCGTTTGCTCCAGCCGATCTTCCACTTCAGCCAGCAGCGCGGGTTGCTCGATCTGTCGGGCTGTGTTTCGTAGTTCGGTGACCGATTCCAGTAATTGCTTTTCATGGCTGGCATAGGCGCTCACAGTGCGCACGAGTTGTGGCAGCAGGTCATGGCGCTTGGTCAACTGCACGTCGATATCGCTCCAGGCCGTTGCGGTTTGGTTGCGCAGCCGCACCAGGCGGTTGAACATAACAACGGCCCAAAGCACGACGGCGGCGATGATAATCCAGAGAATAATTTCCATAAGCAGAGGTTACATCATGGCTTGGTCAGTGCGGCAGTGAGTGCGTCGAAATCGGCGGCCAGCGGCACGGCCTGACTGGGCCGCTTTAGCAACGTTTCCAGTGCCGGCGGCAGCGGTATGGTCTGACCGATAATCGGCTCGACGACTTCATTGAACTTGGCCGGATGTGCAGTTGCGGCAACCAGCCACCGGCCGCGCTCGCCCGCCGCTCGATAGCGATGCAGCAGTTCGACTGCGCAGGCCGTATGCGGGCAGATGATCGCGCGGCTTTCAGTAAAGACGCGCGCGATGCATGCGCGAATGGTTGCATCGTCGACACTCTCGGCAAGCACATCGGCCTGATGCAGATCGCGCTCGCGATACAGCCAGGCTAGGCGCTCGAAATTGCTCGGATCGCCAACATCCATCGCGTTGGCCAGGGTGGCCAGGCCGGGTCGGCCGCGATATTCGCGATGTTGAAAAAAATCGGGCAGGGTACGGTTGGCATTGGTCGCCAGCACAATCCTGCCGATCGGCAGGCCCATCTCGCGCGCGAGCACGCAGGCCAGTGCGTTGCCGAGGTTGCCGGTCGGCACAATCACATGAAGCGGCTGACCGGGTCTGCCAAGCCGCAGCGCGGCCAGCGCATAGTAGCTGATCTGCGGCAACAGCCGGCCGATCGAGATACTGTTGGCCGAGGTTAAACCGACCTGTTTGACCAGCGTTGCATCATTCAGCGCCTGCTTGGCCAAGCGCTGACAATCGTCGAAATTGCCCTGTACGCGAAAGCAGCGCACGTTATCGCCGAATGCGCCAAGCTGATGGGCCTGGCGCGGCGCAACCTTGCCGTCCGGATACAGAATTACCACGGAAAAACCGGGTTTCCGATGAAATGCAGCCGCTACGGCTGCGCCCGTGTCGCCGGAGGTGGCAACCAGCACAGTCTGATCTGGCTGATTCTCGCTGCGCAATGCGCCGAGACATGCCGCCAGAAAACGGGCGGCGAAATCCTTGAATGCGGCGGTCGGGCCGTGGAACAGTTCAAGCATCCAGGCATTCGGGTCGTCATGCAGTGCGATGATCGGCAGCGCCAGATTCAGCGCATCATGGCAAATGCGTTCGAGCTCGGCCTCGAGTGACGAATCGGCAAAATAGGGCGCGAGAATCTGGCTGGCGCACTCGGACAGAGCCTGATTCGTATGCAGCGACTGGACATCGAGTCTCGGCAACTGCGCCGGCACGAACAGCCCGCCGTCAGCGGCTAGCCCGGCCGTCAACGCCTGTTCAAGCCCAACTCCATCGCTATTGATTTGTTCGCTGTCAACACTGCGCGTGCTGTAATAGCGCACTTCAATCCACTTGTTCAATGTGCGCGGCGGTGCAGTTGACGGCTGAAATGACCACATCCGAATCGAGCCCGGCTTGTTGAAATGCCTGCTGCATGGCATTCGCTGCGAATTGTGTCCGTTCATCACCGTCAAACCAGGCGCATACGGTCGGGCCAGCACCGGAAATAGCCGCCCCCAGTGCGCCGGCATTCAGGGCCGCTTGTTTTACATCGACAAATCCGGGAATCAAGGTTGCACGTCTCGGCTCGATCATATGATCGTTCAGTCCCTGAGCCAGCAGTCCAATATCGTTCTGGTAGCAGCCGGCCAGTACTCGCGCCAGGTTCGTACTCTGTGCGGTGATAACATCCAGCGGAAATGGTTCGCGTAGTTTTTGCCGCGCCTGTGCAGTTGCCACCTGACAATGCGGATGGACAGCGACTGCTGTCAGCCCTTCCGGTACAGGCAGTGAAATCAAATCTTCGCCGGCGACCAGTACAAGACCGCCAAGCAACTGCGGCGCGATATTGTCACCGTGCGCACTGCCGCTGGCTATGGCTTCGCCGGCCAGCGCAAAAGGGTACAGTTCGTGCGCGCTCAGGTTCAAATCCAGCAAGGCATTGCTGGCAACCACTGCGGCCACCGCCGAGGCTGCCGAGCCGCCGAGGCCTGAAGCGAGCGGAATGCCCTTGTCAATGGTCAGCTCCAGCCCGGCCGTAATGCCGAGCTGCTCGAGTAGGTCGAGCACGGCACGTCCGGCAGTGTTGTTTTCCGGTTCAAGCGGAAGATCGACCGGCAGTCCCTCAATCGGCCTGATCCGCACGCCCGATTCCGGGCTGAATGTCACGCGGACACGATCGCCGATCCCCGACAGTGCATGGCCGAGAATATCGAAGCCCACAGCGACGTTGCCGACGCTGGCCGGCGCAAAGGCGGTAACCGATGAGGTAGACATAGCTGAATTGTATGTGCTGTCTCAGCTGTATTGGGCACTGAATGCCGATCGAGTGATTTCCGCACCCTGGCAGACATTAAGCGGTACCATTTCGCCATGGATTCGAAAGACAAGATCGTTGAAAACTGGCTGCCGCGCTATACCGGCACTGAAATCGCTGATTTCGGCAAGTTCATTTTGCTGACCAACTTCGACAACTACGTCGAGAAGTTTGCCGAACGCATGGGTACCGAAGTGCGCGGTCGCGACAAGGCCATGCGCAATGCAACCGCCGATGGCATCAGCATGATCAACTTCGGCATGGGCAGCGCCAATGCCGCGACCATTATGGATTTACTCAGCGCGGTCGAGCCACGCGCCTGTCTGTTCCTGGGTAAATGCGGCGGGCTGAAGAAAAAGAATCAGCTCGGTGATCTGATTCTGCCGATTGCCGCCATCCGCGGGGAGGGCACTTCGAACGATTATTTCCCGCCCGAAGTGCCGTCCTTGCCGGCATTTACGCTGCAGCGCGCCGTGTCGACCAATATCCGCGATCACGACCTCGATTACTGGACCGGCACCGTCTATACCACTAATCGCCGCGTCTGGGAGCACGACAAAGCGTTCAAGAAATACCTACGCCGCACACGCTGCATGGCCATCGATATGGAAACCGCGACCATCTTCATCACCGGCTTCGCCAACCCGATTCCGACCGGCGCCTTGCTGCTGGTATCCGAGCCGCCGAGGATTCCCGAGGGTGTTCCAACCGCTG
>JBCCHH010000028.1:0-9811 GCA_039028855.1 Pseudomonadota bacterium
ATATCCTGTCGTGCCCAGTGGCCACGCCAGGCCAGTCGAAAGCACCAGCCGACAATCGCCAGGTGAATAAAGGCAACCAGCATGATTGGCCAGTAGCCCATTACGGTTGGCCATAGCGCTACGAGTAACGTAACCGTACTCAGCATCAGAAAGAAGCCGGCCAGACGATCCAATGTCAGTGAAAGATTGGATAGCAGTTCGATATGCGCAGCACAGTCATGCGGTCGTTCGGCGGCATGTCTGACCATGGTCTTAGCGCGGCTGGAGCGTTGCGTTTATTGACATCACCCCATTGTAGCGGATCGCATCTGCTTAAAATATTCAAACCTTCACTTTGATGAAGGCTGATAAATGATTTGGACGTTGCAGGCTCGCTTGCCGATGAGCCGATTCATCGCTATCTGTCGTAGTCCTACGTTACACTTTTGCCGATAGAGTATTGATTTCTCGCTCCGGCCGCCGGCCGGCTGAATTGCTTTGAAGGACTAACCGTACATGAGCACGTTTTCAAACTCGTTTGTTCACGTCTATTCATTGCCGCAAGACGATCTGCGCCAGCGTCTGGATCAATCCTGGTGTGTCGATGAATCATCGCATATGCGGCGTCTGCTAGATGCGATTGAACTCGATGATAGCGCACGTGCGCGCATCAACCGCCAGGCCGTGGAATTAGTCGTCAACGTACGTAAACGCGCCGAAAATCAGGGCGCGATGGAAGCGTTTATGCGCGAATATGACTTGTCCTCTGAAGAAGGCGTCGTGCTGATGTGCCTGGCCGAGGCATTGCTGCGTATTCCCGATGCCGATACGGCTGAAAAACTCATTTCCGACAAGCTTGGCGATGCCGACTGGCAGTCGCATTTGGGTAAAAGCGAATCGCTGTTTGTCAACGCCTCGACCTGGGGCCTGATGTTGACCGGGCGGCTGGTGCAGGTCGGTCAATCGGCGCGGCGCGATTTTAATGCCGTGCTTGGCCGGTTGGCGAATAAATCCGGTGAGCCTTTTGTGCGCATGGCGATTCGTCAGGCCATGCGCATCATGGGCCACCAGTATGTGATGGGCAAAACCATTAAGGCAGCGCTCGAGCGTTCGAATAAAAGGGCCAATCGGCGCTTTCGCTACTCCTTCGATATGCTCGGCGAAGCGGCCTTAACCGATGCTGACGCCCGGCGCTACGGTCAGGCGTACGCCGATGCGATTGATGCGATCGGCCGGTCGCACGAAGGTGAGGATATTTTCGACGCGCCGAGCATTTCGGTCAAACTGTCGGCTTTGCATCCGCGGTATGAACCGGGTCAGCGGGCCCAGGTGCTCGATGAACTCTGCCCGATTCTGCTGGACCTGGCCGTGCGGGCACGCTCAGCCGGCATTGCGTTGACCGTCGATGCCGAAGAAGCCGAGCGGTTGATGCTGTCGCTGGATGTATTTGCAACCGTATTGACCGATCCGAAGCTGGCCGGTTGGGACGGACTGGGCCTGGCGCTGCAGGCTTATCAGAAACGCGCTTGGTATGCGATTGACTGGTTGGCTGACCAGGCGCGTGCCAGCGGCCATCGCATTCCGATTCGGCTGGTCAAGGGTGCCTACTGGGATACCGAAATCAAATTCGCGCAAATGGAGGGGCACGCCGGTTATCCGGTGTTTACGCGCAAGCCGAATACCGATGTGTCCTATCTGGCCTGTGCCGCTAAGCTGCTGGCGGCTGCCGATGCGTTTTACCCGCAATTCGCCACGCACAACGCGCATACGATTTGCGCGATCAATCAAATGGCCGGTGGCCATGCGAATGAGTTTGAGTATCAACGCCTGCACGGCATGGGTCAGGAGTTGTATGAAGCCGTGCTCGAAGATGAAGGTTTCAATGGCCACTGTCGTGTGTATGCGCCGGTCGGAAGGCACGAGGATCTGCTGCCGTATCTGGTACGTCGATTACTCGAAAACGGTGCCAATACCTCATTTGTGAATCGCATCGTGGATGAAAAACTGCAGGTCGATGAAGTCGTAACCGATCCGATCGCGCAGGTGCGGGCGTTTGATTCGTTTGCCCATCCGCAGATTCCGCTACCCGTCGATTTGTATGGCGGGGCGCGTCAAAACTCGCATGGCATTAATTTTGCGGCTGAGTCCGAGCAGGGCGCGTTGGCTCAAGCCATGCGGCAGTCGGGTAGTGATCAGTGGCAGGCCCGATCGTTGCTGGACGCTTCGACAAAGGACGAAAGTACGGATGCGAGCAGCGCACAGGCCATCACCTCACCGGCCAATGCCGACGATACGGTTGGCACGGTACGGTTTGCCGATGCTGCTGGGGCTGAAGCCGCAGTCACGCGCGCGCTTCAGGCGCAGCCGGCCTGGGATCAACGTTCAGCGACCGAGCGTGCCGCATGCCTCGAGCGCGCGGCGGATCTGATTGAGCAACATCGTGCCGAACTCATGGCGTTGTGCGTGCGCGAAGCCGGTAAAACGCTCGACGATGCGATTGCCGAAGTTCGAGAAGCGGCCGATTTCTGCCGTTACTACGCGGCCCAGGCACGACGCGAATTTCATCAGGCGATCGAGCTGCCGGGCCCGACCGGCGAATCGAATCATTTGAGTCTGCATGGACGCGGTGTATTTGTCTGTATTAGCCCGTGGAATTTCCCATTGGCGATTTTTCTCGGCCAGATTGCGGCCGCACTTGCGGCCGGCAACGCGGTGATTGCCAAGCCGGCTGAGCAGACACCGCTAATTGCCGCGCGTGCCGTAGAGCTCTTGTTTGAAGCAGGCGTGGATCATGCGGTATTGCAGCTGCTGCCAGGCGATGGTCGCGTCGGCGCAGCCTTAACGCAGGACACGCGCGTGGCCGGCGTCGCTTTTACCGGATCAACCGAAACCGCGCGCATCATCAATCGCTCGCTGGCTGCGCGGGAAGGGCCGATTGGCGTGCTGATTGCGGAAACCGGCGGTCAGAACGCGATGCTGGTCGATTCTTCGGCGCTGGCCGAGCAGGTTGTGCGTGATGTGATTCATTCAGCCTTCCTGTCGGCGGGCCAGCGCTGTTCGGCGCTGCGCGTGCTGTGTTTGCAGCAGGATATCGCCAATCATGTGCTTGACATGCTGGCCGGCGCGATGCAGAAACTCAAGATCGGCTGGCCCGGACTGTTGTCGACCGACATTGGGCCGGTCATCGACCACGCTCAGCTCACTATGCTCGAAGCGCATGCAGCGAAAATGGATCACGCGGCCAAATTAATTGCTCGCGTGCCGCTGCCCTTAGACTTGCCCCAAGGCCACTGGTTTGCGCCACGGGCCTATGAAATCGATGCGATCGAGCAGCTCGAAGGTGAGGTATTCGGCCCGATTCTGCACGTACTGCGTTATTCGGCAAACGAGCTTGATCAGGTGATTGACTCAATCAATGCAACGGGTTTCGGCCTGACGCTGGGCGTACACAGCCGCATCGATCGCACCCAGGACTATATCGCCGACCGGGTTGAAGTCGGCAATGCCTACATCAATCGTAATATGACGGGTGCCGTAGTCGGCGTGCAGCCGTTCGGCGGCGAAGGTTTATCCGGCACCGGGCCGAAAGCCGGCGGGCCGCATTATCTGCATCGCTTTGCGGTCGAACGCACGCGCACCGTCAACACTGCAGCGGTTGGAGGAAACGCATCGCTGATGGTGCTGTCGGACTAGCTATGGCGGTACTATTGATGACATTGATTATGCAGAGCGGAGTCTAAGTGTACGAGCAGTTTTACGGATTGGACGAACGGCCGTTTTCGATTACGCCAGACCCGCGTTTCGTCTATCTGAGCCAGCGTCATCAGGACGCGCTGGCGCATTTGCTGTATGGCATCGGCCGTGGCGGCAGCGGTGGTTTCGTTCAATTAACCGGAGAGGTTGGCACCGGCAAAACCACCTTGTGTCGACTGGTGCTTGAACAGGTACCGGAAAAAACCCGCATTGCGCTGATTCTGAATCCGATGCTCGAGCCCAAAGAGCTGCTGCGTGCGATTTGTCGTGAACTGGAAATTGATCTCAGCAACAGCGATGGTGGGCTTGACGATCTGGGCGAGCGCCTGAATCAGTTTTTGCTGAGCATGCATGCCCAGGGCGAATGCGTCGTGCTCATGATTGACGAAGCGCAGAATATGAGCCGCGAAACACTCGAGCAGGTGCGGCTGCTGACCAACCTTGAAACGCCAACCGACAAACTGCTGCAGATCATTTTGCTTGGCCAGCCCGAGTTGCGTGAATTGTTGAGTCGCGCATCGCTGCGCCAACTGGCTCAACGCATTACCGCACGCTATCACCTGGCGCCGCTTACTCAGCAGGAAACGGCCGAATACGTGCGTCATCGCCTGGCCGTGGCCGGCCGTCCGCGCAGCCTGTTCACCAAGCCGGCCATGCGCAGCCTGCATCATGTGTCGGCCGGAGTGCCTCGCCTGATTAATATTATTGCCGACCGCGCATTGATGGCCGGCTATGCGCGCGAAGCGGATCAAATCAGCCCGTCGATGGTGCGGCTGGCTGCATCTGAGGTGACTTCGGGCGGTCCGCCGGAGAAGCGTCGCTGGCTGCATGGTGCGCTGGCCAGTCTGGCGGTGTTGTTGTTCGGTGCCTTGGGTTTGTCGGTATTGCTGTCGCTGAATTCGATCGAACCCGAGGTCAATGCCGAGCAGCAGCCGGTCTGGCGTCATGCGCTGGAATTGGCCAATGCCGACGATGCTTGGCGAGAGGCCGCAGCGCTATGGCCGCAATTGACAGAGGCTGATGTCGGCGCAGCCTGTCTGGACCAATCGGTCGCTGGCGTGGTCTGCCAACTGCAGCGTGGCAATCTGGCCTTGATTGAAAAGCTCGATCTGCCTGTGATTCTGAAGCTGGCGCGCCCGAGCGATGGCCACGTGCTGCTGGTCGGGATTGATCAGGAAACCGTGCAGTTACGCCAATCCGGTCAGGAGTTTCGCGTGCCGATTCGTCAGGCCGAGCAGCATTGGTGGGGTGAATTTTATGTGGTCTGGCCCGATGATGGTCGCGTCTGGCGCAGCGGCGATACCGATCCGGTCATAGCCAATATCAAGGCCCTGGCCGCGAGTGAACCGGAACAGCCCTGGCAGGGTTCGCTCGATCCAGGCTATGATGCCGAGTTCGAAGCCTGGGTACGTGACTTTCAGCGCCGCAAGCGGCTCGAAGTCGACGGTATGCTCGGCCCGGTCACGCGCTTATATCTAACGGCACCTACGCTCGATGCGGTGCGTTTAATGGACGATATGCTTCCTTAACTGTTATTAAGAAAAATTACTTAAATTATTGAATAGAAGGGAATTAATTTACCGTGTCGCTACTGCTGGATGCGCTAAGAAAGTCTGAAGATCAGCGCCGCAAAGGTGAGCTGCCGCCGCTGGACCAACCGCTTTCGGCTTCGTCAGCATCAGCGCCTGAGCGCTGCGGCCCCAGCCTGCGCAGCGGGCTGATCCTACTGTTGATTGTGATTGTGCTCGCGATTTCGATCGGGTGGTGGCTGAACCGTCCAGCGGTTGATGAATCAGCCACCGAAGTCGCGCTACGCATTCCTGCCGAGTCGGGAATCGCCGATGCTGTGTCGCCAGAGTCAATCATGCCGGCTGATGAGCGCGCTGCAGCTTCAGCCGAGATGATCGATCAGCCTGGGGTTGCTGCATCATCGGCAGCTGATGAAACCGCCACCGAGCAAACGATAGAAGCTGCGGAAAATCGTCAAACCGCGCCCGATCAAACACCGCCGCAAGATGTGAGTCGTTTGGCTGCGGTAACCGAAACTGAACCTGCCGCTGAATCGGGCGATGGGTCAAGCTCGATAGCCGCAGCAGCGTCTAGTCCCGATCAACAGCATGAGCCGACCTTAGCGGTTCAGTCTGAACCAGTCGAGTCGGAAGGAATTGGGCCTGACGCGGTGGCGCAGCAACTGCTTGAGCCTTCAGCCGGGCCGTCTGCACAGCCGGTCGAATCTGTCGAACAACCCTCGCGCAGCTTTGTCTATGCCTGGGAACTGCCGCTGGCGGTACGTCAGGATCTTCCCGATCTCGACGTGGCAGTGCATGTGTTTGCCAATGACCCGGCCAACCGCTTCGTATTGATCAACGGTGAACGATATGGCGAGGGCGATCGCCTGGCACCGGGCATCGTTCTCGACGAAATCACGCGTGAAGGTGCGATGGTCGATTTTCGCAATTACCGTATTCTGCTGCAGTGAACCCTTAAGTGAGTCCAATTATCCGGCCGGTCGATAAACGTAAGCCGGCACGATATCCATGGATCATCATCCTGTTCTCGCTGCTTGCGCTCATGATGATGCTGGCCTACAGCCAGCTCGATGAGCGTTCGGCTACGCTATGGCTGAATTTCTGGGGCGTGGTTCCAGCCGATCTGTTGGGCGCTGTTAATTCTTCGTTCAAGGCCTGGTCTGGAGGTGACTTCGCCGGACTGTTTGGCGCATTATTCGCTCATGCGAGCTGGCTGCATTTGATCGGTAATTTGGCCTACCTTTGGGTATTCGGTATTTCGGTCGAACGCAAAATTGGCCACGGCTATTTTCTGATGGCGTTTTTGTTGCTTGGCGCCCTAGCTAATCTGCTCATGGCGCTGCAGACGCCCGACGTAGGACAACCGGTGATCGGTGCCAGCGGTGCGGTTTCAGCCGTCATTGGCATGTATTTGGGTCTGTTCCCAAATGGTCGGATCGGTTTATGGCTGCCGCTAGGCCTGTACTTGCAGTTCGCCCGTATTCCGGCATTACTAGTGATCGGCTCGTGGTTTACGCTGCAGTTGATTTACTCCGTCTTTGGTCCCGTATCGGGTGCCGTAGCGTGGTGGACGCACGTTGCCGGTTTTTTGGCCGGACTGTTGGCTACGCTCATGCTACGGTTGTTTTTGCGCTCGGATCGACATCATCGGTAACTCGTGCTTGATTTAACTACATCGATTTTCAAGGAAAGCTGAATGTACAAAGTGGTGTTCTTCAACCAGGGCAAGGTCTATGAGCTGTTTTGCAAATCCGTTGATTCGAGCTCGCTATACGGTTTCATCGAACTGGCCGAGCTTGTGTTTGACACCGATCGCTCGGTTGTCGTCGACCCAACCGAAGAGCGCATGCGTGAGGAATTTGGACAAACCGAACGGCTGATTTTGCCGATTCAGTCGGTGATGCGCGTTGAAAAAGTCCAGCGCCGCGGTAATTGCGTGATTCGGGATCGTGATAGTGGAGAAAAGGTCACTCAGTTTCCGCTGAGTGGCCCAAAAAAGCGAGTCTAGTCGTTGTGATGTTGCACGGTATGAAGTAGTAATATTCAGCGCTGTTTACTCGGCCTGAATGCGATTGGCCCCGGCAAGTTCGACTGCAAATTTCAACCACAAAATTGGCCTCGCCGATAGGTGCAGTCTGCTTGCGAGCCGAGCATACCAGCACTTGGTGCGAACGTGCCGATTAAAACTGGCAACTCGTGATGTGGTTTGTTGGTTGGCTGTTTGGAGCGTTGATGGGCCCCTGTGTATAATCTTTCGCCAAAGGGTCAATGTAGTCGGCTAATGGTTGTCGCATGACTGAAAACGAACAGGCAGAACAGATTCGGCAGGTGCTTCAGCGTGCAATGGTTCGAATCTGTCCGGACTGGCTTCAGTCCAGCCGCGATGACCTCGTTCAGAACGCAATGCTCAAAATTCTGGAAATGCATAAATTGACTGAGGGAAATCCTCCGGTTCAATCGTCTTATCTGTACAAGACGGCTCATAGTGTGATGATCGATGAAATACGCAGAGTTCGGCGCCGGGATGAAAGCGCCTTGGATGATTCGCAAGCTGTCGAGGATGCGAATCAAGCTGGCCCATATCGAACAACATTGGGCCACAAAATCTCAGTCGCTTTACGTGAGTGTCTGGGACGTATGGTTGAACTACGCCGGATGGGTGTGATCCTGCACCTACAGGGCCATACCGTTCCTGATATTGCAAGGCTTTTGGGTTGGAAAACCAAGCAGGCCGATAACAATGTCTATCGGGGGATGGCAAATCTTAGGAACTGTATGCAGGAAAAGGGGTTTGAATCCACATGAAAAAACATCAACAAGACCATGATTTATTTGAAGCTTGGCGCGAACCCGACGAGCCGACCACATCTGAGGAGCCGCGTCCTTCGGATGCTGAAATCTTTGATGCCGTCATGCTCAACACTTCGTTGGAGCGCCGCAGGGAGATTATCTTGCATCTAGCTCGCTGCAGTGACAGTGCTGAATCCTGGCGGCTTGCCATGGAGTTGAAGCCGCCCGCTGAAGTAGTTGATCTTTCCAGTCGCCATGCGCGAAAAGCGTGGCGTAATCTGCCGGCTTGGGGGCTTGCCGCTGCAGCCGTACTGGTCATGGTGATCGGTGTTTTCTGGATTATGCCAACGCCAGATCCTGGTTTCCCTGAGATTGGTGATGGCAATACTTTTCGCGGTGACAGCGAGCATGCAATCGAACTGATAACAGCCGATGGTCTGCGTCTGCCGGCGGAAGATTTTGAATTACGCTGGAACTCGATCGATCAAATCGAAGAATATCGCGTTCTGATTACAACCACCGATCTTGAAGCGGTTTTCAGCGCTGCGACGCAAACGACCAGCCTCAGGGTTCCTTCTGCGGCACTAAGTTCGATCGAATCCACCGAGCCGCTGTATTGGTACGTAACTGCGTTACGCCGGGACGGCTCAATACTACGATCTTCAACACAAACTGTTTTTGTCGGGGATCAATGACTGCTGTTCAAATCAAACAACTTTAAGGAAAAATTATGAACGGTCTAAGTGACAATAATAGAGATGACGATACGATCCCGGTTAAGCCATATTCTCTGAGCTTAATCACACTTTCATCGGCTGGTGCGGGTCTTGCCGCCGGGCTTCTTATTAGCTGGCTTTTCTGCAGCAACTGTTGTGTACAGAACGATACCAATGATACATCGAGTGATGTCAGTATCAGTCAGGTCGAAGCTGAACAGTCCGTAGCCGATTGATACCATGACCGCCAGCGCTATCATCAGGATAGCGCTGCTGGTTGTTGTTGCCGGCAGCATTCAAGCACAGGCATCAACCTGCCTGCGCGAAAGCGCTCCGGAAGTGGTTCCTTTACTGGCTTCAGGCGATCGACAGGCACAGCGTACTGCGATTGAACGCCTAAATGAAAAAATCGCAGGGGTCGGATCGGCGGATGCAGCGCCCTGGTTGACGGCACAGGCTTCGATGCTGATTGACATCAGCGAGCTTGAACGCGCCGAACGCCTGCTTAATCTGGCCATCAGTGGCTGGATTGAAAATGGACGTGCCGATGGTGAAGTCTGCGCACGAAGGCTGCTTGTGTTCAGCATGAGCCTGCGTTCGCAAACACGTCAGGCGCTGGCGGCTGCGGAGCTTGCTGCGGCGCGTGCTGCGGCGGCAGGGTTAGGCGTAGAAGAGAACCGCATCGCACACACACGCGTTGGTCTTTTAATGACGCTGAATGAAAGGCTTGAAGAGGCTTTGCTGCTGCTCGATCAGTCGCGCCCGGGCGATACGCCGTCTGATCTGGTCAACTGGCACCATATTCGTGGTTTGATGCTGGGTCGTTTAAACCGGCATTATGAAGCGGCAGGCGAATTTGAAACCGTGCTTGAGCTTTCACAGCAACAGTCGTTACATACCATGGTGGCTACGGCGCGTTTGAATATGGCTACCCAGCTTGCTTCAAGCGAACGGCAGCATCCGGGTTTTGTTCCAGACGGACGAATCGAAACCCTGCTTCGAAAGGTGGTTGATGATCCGAATGCCCGATTGTCAACTCAGGCG
>JBCCHH010000029.1:0-9746 GCA_039028855.1 Pseudomonadota bacterium
GCCAGGATTCGAGCTCGCTTGCAACCTGCTGTATACGTCGGGCCGGGCCGGCTATTATCGCGTTTGCTGGATCGGTAGTTTCGATTCGATCAGTTTCGCTGGAAGGAAATTCGGCTTCGCTGGTGTTGGTCATATCACGTCGGAAAAACGGTAACCGTGACCGCGCACCGTTTGTACGTAGTCCTCATGGCCGGTTTGCTGCAGCGCTTTGCGCAGACGGCGGATGTGTACGTCTACCGTGCGCTCTTCAACGGCATGATTATCTCCCCAGATCTCGTTTAGCAACTGGTTACGGCTCCAGGCGCGACCGGGGTTGCGCATGAATAGTTTGAGCAGACGAAACTCGGTCGGCCCCATGCTGATCGGTCGATCACCGGCCATGGCTCGATGCGATTGCATATCGATCTTGAGCTCACCAACGTGCAGGCTCTGGTCGCTCTCGGCTTGCGCGATTTGCCGGGTACGACGCAACACGGCACGCACGCGTGAGATCAGCTCACGCGTCGAGAACGGTTTGACCATGTAATCATCGGCACCTGAGTCCAGTCCGCTGGTGCGATCGGTTTCGTTGCCTTTGGCTGTGAGCATGATGATCGGGATATCCTTTAAGTCCTCTGATTTACGCAACGTTCGCGTGAACTGCAGGCCGTCTAAACGCGGCATCATCCAGTCGAGTACGATGAGGTCCGGTAACGGATCGTCGCGTCGCTTTTCATTTCGCAGTTTCTCGAGCGCATCGTCGCCATCAGTGGCAACCTCAACGTGCATATCGGCGCGGTTCAGGCTAAATGCCAGCATGTTGCGGATCGAAGCTTCGTCGTCAACGACCAGAATTCTCGGTTTCATTGGTGCCGGGCAGAGTGGGGTATACCCCTTCCATTATCAGCACGCGTATGACTGATATATTACAGGGAGTTTTCGATTGAGTGAAACCTTCTTGGTCTTTACGCTTGAGCGGCTAGCGTGAGTGCAGCATGCGCGCTCGTTCAGTGCGTAACTGACTTAATCGGGCAGAGATGCGCGCACGCTGGTAATAATCCAGATCGTCACGTCGAATCAGGCCTTCGAGTTGTTCGATGGCCTGCGGTAGACCGCCACGCTGATAATAGTTTTCGGCCACCGCCTCGAGCGATCGTATTTCATCGCCGGCGGTATCAGCGGCGTGTGCAAGCAGCTCGCTGACTTTGATGTCATTCGGTCGCAGACGCATCTGTTCACGCAGAATTTCGGTGGCCTGGGTTGCATGCTCGGTGTTGTTGCCGTGCAGTAAGGCTTCAGCATAGTCCAGCGCTACGACCTCGCTCTGGCCATAGGCGGTAAATAGTCGTTCGTATGCGACCAAGCTTTCCTCATGTCGATTCTGGCGCAGCAACAACTCGGCTTCGAGTAGACGGAACAACTGCGCGTCAGGATCGTGATCCAGCAACCAGCGCAATTCGCGTTCGGCTTGCTGAAGCTGGGAGCCGAGCAAATAGCTCAGCGCCAGACCGTAGCGCTGGGCTGATTCCGGTTCGCGTCCTCGTTCCAGTTGGGCCTGAAAGTACTCAACCGCTGTATCCGCATGGCGCGTCATCAATACGCGCAAGCGCGCCTGCACGTAATAGAACAGTTCGTCTTCAATCAGCCGGCGAGGCTGGATAAGCTCGACACGCTGTTTGGCTTCAGCTACGCGACTGGTGCTGAGCGGGTGCGTTCGTAGATATTCGGGCGGTCCATCGCCCCAGGCGCGAGAGGCTGCAGTCAGGGTTTGAAAAAAGCTGACCATACCGTTCGGGTCATAGCCGGCGCGGGCCATCAGTTGAATACCGATTCGGTCTGCCTCGGCTTCGTTTTGGCGTGTGTAATTGATCTGTGCCTGTTCGGCCAAACCCATGCCGCCGGCTATCAGCCCTTGCACGGCATCACCATCGACTCCACCAGCAATGCCACCGGCCAGTACCAGACCCATAGTGGCGAGCATCATTGGGAATGAAACACGCTGAGCTTCTTCGGTGCGGCGAAAAATATGGTCTTGTGTGACGTGCGAAATTTCGTGTGCGACTACGCCGGCCACCTCAGATTCTGTCTTGGCTGCGAGAATCAGCCCGGCATTGAGTGCGACCACGCCGGCGGGTGCGGCAAAGGCGTTGATACCCGGAACGCGCAGTACGTGGAAATGAAAGTCGCGATCACGGCCATCGCTGTGCATAACGAGCCGGAAACCCATGTCGGTGAAATAGTTTCTGACGATCGGGTCTTCGATCAGTGCATTCTGTGCGCGCATGAACAGCTCAAACTCGCGCGGAAAGCTTTGCGTTTCTTCTTGAGAAAGCACCTCGCGCGGACCGCCCATATCGGGCAACTGAATGCCTTGCTGCGCCATACCCGACTGCACAGGCAGCAGCATCAACACCACCAGCATCAACGCCAGCCATCGCGAACAAATATCGCGCAGGCCAGTCGTCCTGGGATCGTCGTGGCTGGATATTTGGCTCAGCGTGTTCACGGGACAATTAGTGTAATCAGCTTCCAGTCAAGGTATTGTTGGCCTAACGGTTGCGTTAGGCAGGCTATGAATAGACAGGCGCAGCTTGATATAAGTTCTCATGCAGCCGTATCGATTATTATGTCGTCTTACTGCTTAAGACAGGGTTAATCCGGCTGAGCTTGCACTCGCAGCAGCATAATTTTTGTGATGTCGACCACTGAATGTATTGCTTTGATTCGCTGTGCCCCGGGCAGTGCCGAATCCGACCGGCTGAATGCCTGGCTCGAGCACAATCAGGGCAGACCTGGCTTACTGTTTTTCCAGGCTGACGGGGTTGAGCATGCGGCCTCGGCAATGACGCTGAGCGGCGTGGATAGCGGACATTTTCGAATGGCAGTCTGTGAGGGTTCATGGAAGCGCCGATTTGATCATAAGCCCCCGACAGCCTTTGCCGTTGGCAGTCTGGTCGATTTGCTTGCGCGGCTTGATGGCGATGGGGTTGAGTTGGAGTGTTTCAGTGCCGGCCGATGAGTTTGACCTGCTTTTCGAGCTTGGCTTTGCGCCGAATGGGCGTTTCGCAAGCCTCGAAGCGCTCGAGCCGATTCTGGCCGCAGCGGCGCTGGAGTTTTCGATCGTAGTATTGTTTAGCGGCCCGGCCGTCTCTTTGCTGCAGGGTCCGGAAAGCCGGCGCTGGCGTCAGTTGGTCGATTTTGATTTAGCGGAGTTAGTTGTAAGCGAGTGGCTGGATGATGGCCCGGATCAGTTGCGGCTACGACTCATCAATGCCTCCGAGGCCGAGCAATTGCGCAAAAATGCCCGTACCATATTGATCCTGTAAAGAATGCACTGAACATGGGTGTCGATACTGCGTCTGAATCAGCCAAAGATCCTGGCCTGGAGCTGGATGAAGACGGCCATCTGCTCAACGCCGATGCCTGGAGCGAAGACTGCGCTCAGGTACTGGCCGCGAACGACGGTCTGAAGCTGACTGACGATCACTGGTGGCTGATACGCTTCGTGCGTCAGCACTATCAGCGTTACGGCATGCCACCGCTAATGCTCATCGTGATCAGGCAGCTACGTGAACAGCCTGGCCATGCCGATGCATCCAGTCGAACGCTGTACCGGCTGCTGCCAGATGGCCCGATTCGGCTGGCCTGCCGCTATGCGGGCTTGCCCAAGCCGGAATCGTGCATTTGAATCGTCTGCCATCGAACGTACAAGTATCAACTGAAGCGAACGGAAATAGCTCAATGAATCAACCTGTAATTTTGATGTATTCGCGCGCAAGCTGCTCCTATTGCGTAGCGGCGCGTAACCTGCTCAAGAGCAAAGCGCTGGACTGGAGTGAGATTTCGATTGATGCCGAACCTCATCGTCGCGATGAAATGATCGAGCGCAGCGGTCGCCGAACGGTGCCGCAGGTGTTTATCGGCGAGCATCATGTCGGTGGGTTCGATGATTTGAGCGCAGCGAATCAGTCGGGCGAGTTGGACCGCTTGCTTGAGGCCTGATGATTACCCGCTTGGCTGCCCACTAATCCTTAAAACCGACTAAAGCGTACTTACTGTGTCCCAAACTATTACCGTTATCCCGGGCGACGGCATTGGCCCGGAAATCATGCGCGCTACCTTGTCGGTGCTCGACGCACTGGATCTAGGACTTGAATATGATGTCCAGCAGGCGGGTCTTGCCGCGCAGGAGGAAGTCGGCGAGCTGTTGCCAGAAGCAACAATCGCGTCGATTGAAACGCATCATGTTGTGCTCAAGGGTCCGTTGACCACCCCTGTCGGCGGCGGTTTTCGCTCGCTCAACGTTTCTCTGCGCAAGCGTTTCGATCTGTATGCCAACGTTCGCCCGGCAATCAGCTTTCCGGGTACGCGCTCGCGTTACGATAATATCAACCTCATCACGGTGCGCGAAAACACCGAAGGCGCGTATTTAGCCGAAGATGCCCTGACGACCGAGGATGGCACACGCGCAGAGTCGAAAATGGTCGCAACCCGTGCCGGCTGCGACCGGGTCGTACGTTACGCATTTGATTTGGCGCGCAAATCCGGTCGCAAGAAAGTCACCGCCGTGCACAAGGCGAACATCCTCAAAGACGTATCCGGGTTGTTTCTGCAGTCGGCCAACGCAATTGCCGCCGAATACGAGGAAATTGAATTCGACGACATCATCGTCGACAACTGCTGCATGCAGCTGGTCATGAACCCGGAACGCTTTGACGTGATGGTGACGACCAACTTGTTCGGAGACATTATTTCTGACCTGTGCGCGGGTCTAGTCGGCGGTTTGGGCCTGGCACCGGGCGCGAATATCGGCGATCGGGCCGCCATGTTCGAGGCCGTGCACGGCTCTGCGCCCGATATTGCAGGCAGAGGCATCGCCAACCCGTGTGCGCTGCTGCTCGGCGCAGCGCAGATGATTGAGCATCTGGGTCACCAGCATGCCGCGACGCGTTTGCGTGCCGCCATACGTGCCACGATTATCAGCGGTGATCGCATCACGCCGGACCTCGGCGGCGAGGGCACTACGCACAGCTTCGGCGAGGCGATTATTGCGCGCTTGCAGTGCAATCCGATTTAAAAAGGCGCAATACCAGTTGATCGAAAGCCAGGTTTGGCGGATGCCGGCTTGCTTGGTCAGGCGTTCCCTACTTGGTTTTCGACTCGCGTGCTGCGCTAAACGGTAACACCCATAAATCGCCCCTGAGCGGTTTGCGCGCGCTGCCGATCTGCTGCTGAAGCCATAATCCAGCGGCTGAAACTGCCGCTTGCAGCGATTCGCCTTTGGCCAGTAGCGCGGTGATTGCGGCTGAAAACGCACAACCGGTTCCGTGAAACTGGCCTGCGCGTCGTGGCCAGTCGAATGAAAGCTGTCCGGCACTGCTGACCAACCAATCGGTACAGATCGTTTCGCTGCCGTGTCCGCCTTTGAGCAACACGGCTTTGGCGCCGAGTTCGATCAGTTTTTCAGCCACAACGAGCGGATCGCTGTCGACCTGCAAGCCTGTCATCACGGCTGCTTCAGGCAGATTTGGCGTTACCAGCGCCGCCCTGGGCAGCAGTTGCTCAATCAACAATTGTTCGGCCTCGATATCCAGCAGACGGGCACCGCTGGTTGCGACCATGACTGGATCGAGCACAAGCGGAATGTCGGCGGCACATTCGCGAAGCGTGTCGGCTGTGGCTTGAATGAGCGCAGCATTGGCCAGCATGCCGGTTTTGATGGCGCCAATGGGCAGGTCTTCGATACAGGCCCGAATCTGGGCGGCCAGAATCGTGTCGCGCAGGCTCTGTACATCGTATACAGCCGAGGTGTTTTGGGCGGTAATCGCCGTCAGCGCAGTGGCACCAAACACGTTGAAGGCCTGAAAGGCTTTAAGGTCAGCCTGAATGCCTGCGCCGCCGCTGGAATCTGAGCCGGCAATTGTGAGTGCGGCTGGCCAGTTATCGGGCAGCACTTGTGGTGAATTGGCAACACTGAAAGCGTTCGTTTTATTGTTTGAATTCATGGACTTGATATTTGTACCGGGTTTCTTTTCGGGTTTATAGGAGAAAAATGTTGTTTTTTTGCCATAGCGGGCTACACATTGCGGTAATTTACAGGTAGTATCGTGGCTAATCGTTAAGTCGACGTGTAGTTCGACAATGCCTGTGGTGACAGGCACAATTACGAAATCAGGGATGAGCTAGGGAACACATTGCGTAAGACGCTGCTAATTTTGACGGTTTTTGCCCTCTGCGTGGCCACCATGCCGGCGCGTGCGATGTCTTTGTCGGGCACGCCGAGCGCAGGTTCGGCCATGTCGTGGTATTTGCTTGGCTTCGAACTGGGCCCGTGGGAAGCATATCTAGCGCACGAGCTGACGCCGGAGTTACCGGCGATGCAACGCCTGCAAAGGCCACAGATTACCTGGCTGAATATTGATCGCAATATTGTGCTGCCGGAATTTGCCCGGCCCTTGTTCAAGCAGTCGGCGGCGCCGAGAGTGAATCTGTTTACGCGTTCGATGTTGCAGACATCGGGTTTGAACTGGAATCCGCAAGGTGTATCCGGTGGTGCATTCGGCAATAGCGAAACGCCGTTTTCATTCGACCGGGCAATGCTGATCTCGGGTATCAGCAGTAACTTGTCCGCACGCAACCGCATCAGCGTTTCGGCGGTGTTGGCCTCGCAACAATTCAGCCATTCGATGCTGGATCTGAATCACGTCAGCAACCCGGAGTTTGGCCTGCCGTCCGACTTCTTTGCCATGCAGCGCGAGATATCCCACGGCTCGGGTCTGCTTCTCGCGTTCGAATCCGATCTTGCTCCGCGTGTGAAAATGAACGCCGCATTCCAGTCGCGTATTGATCTGGATGAACTGCTTAGCGTGCGTGGCTTAAGCGGCGCTTCGGCCGATCTTGATATTCCTTCGCGCATGCAGATGGGTTTTGATCTACGCGCAACCGAACGCACCGTGTTTACCATGGCTGTTTCGCAGGTGTTTTACAGCGGCGTGGGTGCATTTCCAAGCCGGGCGTTACCGGCCCGCTTCAGCGCCCTGCTGGGTGATAGCGGTAGCCCGAACTTTGCCTGGGAGGATTTGACCGTGTACAGCTTCGGCGTACGCTGGCGCAACGAATCTGATCTTGAATTCAGCTTCGATTTCCACTCGCGTTCGCAGCCTACACCGGATTCCCCTCGCTTAGCCAGTGCGCTGGAAGATGAGCTGGCCAGAGAAAGCTATATGGTTGGTCTCGGCAAACGCTTGAGCGATCGCACCAGCCTGAACCTCAGCGCCAGCTATGCGCCGCCTGAATTTGCCTTCGGCGGCAATGTGATGGGCGTGATCAGTGACGATCTGGATCAAGCGGTGGAAGTTGCTGCACGGCTCAACTTCGCATTCTGATCAACCTTTCTGGTTTTTTTGAATTCCAGTTAAAAGCATCTTCGTCGTGCCTGCATGCCGCAGCCGCTTGGCGCGTAAGATTTTTTTTGACGGCCAGTGTGGTGAAAACAGGACCGGATAGGGCCCCGATCGATTCTGAAGTCAAGCCGCCGTTCCGGCAACATATCGGTCAGCCGTGTTTATACATGCTTGGTAAGAATCAGGCAAAGTTTGTACCCTCACCAGAATACGTTTCATAAAATCGCCGCTACGTTCGAAAGCGTATGCGCGTGGCAGGCGAGCACCCCAGTAGCGATATAATCGCAGCATGCTTGAGCATATCCGCCAGTGGTATAAGCGTAACTTCTCCGATCCGCAGGTCGTAATTCTTGCGATTCTGCTGATTCTCGGTGTGGTGCTGGTGATGTTTTTCGGCCGTATGCTGGCGCCGGTATTTGCCAGTATTATCGTGGCGTATTTGCTTGAAGGCGTTGTGGCTCGCCTGGTGCGGATCGGCCTGCCGCGTTTGATCAGCGTGTTGCTGGTATTCACCGGTTTCATGGCTACGCTGCTGTTTCTGTTTTTTGGCATCACGCCGATGATTACGCGCCAGCTTGGGCAAGCCCTGCGTGCGCTGCCCGACTATATTCGCCAGATGCAGGAGTTGTTAGCTGAATTGCCCGAGCGCTATCCGCAGATTGTTGGCGAGCAGCAGGTCAACGAGATTCTCGGCAAAATCGGCGAGGAGCTTGGCAATTACGGCACCACGGTGGTTTCGCCTTCGGGTCTGGTGTATGTGGTTGGCATTTTGATTTTTCTCGTTTTGATGCCGATTCTCGTGTTCTTTTTCCTCAAGGATAAAGAACAGATCCTAGCCTGGCTGCGTAACTACCTGCCACGCAATCGCAATCTGGCAACTACGGTCTGGCGCGAGGTGGACTTGCAAATCGGCAATTACGTGCGCGGCAAGGTGCTCGAGATTCTGATTGTGTGGGTGGTTACGTTTGTGACCTTTACCTGGTTTGGCTTGAACTTTGCCATGCTGCTGTCGATGCTGGTCGGTTTTTCGGTGCTGATTCCCTACATTGGTGCAGCCGTGATCACCATTCCCGTGGCCATCGTAGCGCTGATTCAGTTTGGCTTCACGATGGATTTTGCCTGGGTCATGATTGCCTACCTGATCATTCAGGCTTTGGACGGCAATGTCCTGGTTCCGGTACTGTTTTCTGAAGTAGTCAGCCTGCATCCGGTGGCGATTATTGTTGCTGTGCTGATTTTCGGTGGCATCTGGGGCTTCTGGGGTGTGTTTTTTGCGATTCCGCTGGCTACGCTCGTAAACGCCGTGCTGCGCGCCTGGCCGCGTCAGCCCAGGGAAGACGATCCGCCACCCGGTCCGGTCAGTAATGCTTGATGCGCAAATCGCGCTGGATCAATTTCAGCAATTTGAGTTCGGCAGCCACGCCTTCGATTTTGAAAGCGGCGAACTGCGCTTGCGCTGGTGCTGGAATTCATCAACTACTGCGCAGCGTTTTGAAGAAAGCTTCCAGTTTCCGCTTGCAGGAAAGCTCGGTGATGAGCGGCGTCGGCTGCTTCCTGCGGCTTTTGACTTGCTGCACTGGGTCGCCGGAGTCAGCTACTGGAAACTGGCTTGCGAGGGCGAAGTAGCCTTTACCAAGCGAGCACCCGATGTATGGCAGCGTTTGAGCCTGGTTGAGGTGTATCGTCAGGGTCTGGCCGAACTGGCCTGGCGCAACCAGTTGTATCGAAGATATTGGCCGGATTTTGAGCGTGGTGCTACCGCAGTGCCGGAACCGATGACCGGTCAAGCAGGTTTGTCCAGGCGCGTGCTGATTGCGCTGGGCGGCGGTAAGGATTCTTTAGTTGCAGTGGAGCGTGTACGAGCGGCTGGATTCGAGCCGCTCACTGTGCAAGTCGGCAGCGCAGCGCTAATCGCCGAAACGGCCAGAGTGGCCGGTACCGAGCATCGCATGATCAGACGCAGTCTTTCTCCCAAATTGGCTGAATTCAATCGCGCAGGTGCCATCAACGGTCATGTGCCGATCACGGCGATTAACTCGGCCGCGCTCGTTATTGCCGCCTTGCTGTGGGACTGCGACACGATTGTTTTCGCGAATGAGCGCTCGGCCGATACGCCGACGCTGGTACATGATGGCCATCCGATCAATCACCAGTTTGCCAAGAGTTTAGAATTTGAGCAGCGCTTTGGCGAATGGGTGAACCGATACATCGCCAGCGATTTGCGCGTGTTTTCGATACTGCGACAGGAAACTGAGCTGGGTGTTTGTCGTGAGTTTGCTGCTTTGGATCAATATCACGACGTTTTTTCAAGCTGCAATCGCAATTTTCATCTCGACGGGCCACGCACCCGTCGCTGGTGCGGGC
>JBCCHH010000030.1:0-9398 GCA_039028855.1 Pseudomonadota bacterium
CAGTCCAGCGATTATCTGCCGCTGGCCGGGGCGATGGTCGATGACGAAGGCACGCAAACGACAGGACGATGGCTGAATCTGGCCCACGGTAGTCGTGGCATTACCGGCACGCCACTATGCGCCGACTGGGTTGCCGACCGGATCAGCCGCTTGCCGGTTCCAATCGATCGGGAAACGCAGCATGCGCTCGAACCTGTGCGCTTTATTCAACTTAAGCGGAAGCGCGAAAAGCGGCGCACATTCAATTCACCTGAACGCTGACGGCTCAAGCGCTGATGTTCAAGATCAATCACCCAGCTCCGATAACTGTTGCCGCACCTTAAGCAATTCCTGTTCGGACACGCGCGCGATTTCCATCAGGGTGTCGTGGTTTTCAAGCTGCATGGCCTGCTCTTCGCTGTCGCGATCCAGACCGCGCCCAAGATCACGGCGAATGGCGTTAAGCCGTTCGGTCAGCTCATCACGCTTTGCAATCAATTCCTCTCGATTCATGCCTGACTCCCTGGTAGCTGTTCATACCAGTGTCAGGCGTGTGGCGCCGAAAAGCAAGTCAGCTATGATTGGGCATCATCATTCACAAGTGAGCAAATGAAACTCTACACCTTCCCGAATGCGCCCAGCCCGCGTCGCGTCCATCTGTTTTTGGCTGAGAAAGGCCTGCAGATCAATCAACAGATGGTCGATATTCGCTCCGGTGAGCATTTGCAAACCCGCGTACTCGCTGGCAATCCGGCACGCACGGTGCCGATGCTCGAACTCGACGACGGCCGTTGTTTAAGTGAAAGTGCGGCGATCTGTCGATATCTCGAAGAGTTTCAGCCGGAACCGCCCTTGCTCGGCAGCAACGCGAACGACCGCGCCGTGATTGCCGACTGCGATCACTGGATTGAAATGCACGGCTTGCTGGCCGTGATGGAAGCGTTTCGCAATGCTGTGCCGCGGCTCAAAGATCGCGCCTTACCCGGTATGCGGCCCGTTGCTCAGATTCCGGCTTTGGCCAAACGCGGCCGTGAACGCTATGGCTGGTTTCTGGAGGACTTGAATCTGAAGCTGTCTAAGCAAGATTATGTCGCCGGCGACACATTCAGCGTGGCCGACATTACCGCACTGGTTGCCATCGACTTTGCTCGCGGCGGTATCAAGATCGATATCCCGAAGCATGCTCTGCATCTGCGCGACTGGTATCAACGCATCAATCAGCGACCTGCAATTCAGCAGGCGGCAACGTAAAAAGCCCCGGAACTCGAACGTTCCGGGGCCAGTAGTACTACTTTTAATCGGTTTATCTTAGCTGCGTCGTAGCTGCGCACCGGCACCCAGCATAAGCAGACTGATACTCAGCAGCAGCAATGCCCAGACCGAAAGCGTTGGCACGGCCATTGGTGCATTCAGCACGGTAACGGTGCTGTCGCCATCGTCCACCGGCGTACCCCCCGGACCTTCGCCGCTGGCAGTTGCAACATTGGTAATGGCGCCTGCAGCCAGGTCTACGATCTCGATCAGATAGCTGCCTGTACACTCAATGATCTCGGTCGGCGCAAGCGTAGCCGGGATTGTCGGATTGCAGACCAGCTCATCCAGCAGCGGATCCAACACAACGACGTTATTCAACGTGACATCACCGATGTTGGTCGTGGTGATGGTGTAGTTGATCGTCTCACCGGCATCACCCAGGCCATTACCGTTGCTGTCATCAAGCACCGCTTCTTTAACCAGCCCCAATGCCGGGTTCTGCGGCACCGGTGTCGTTACGGTTGTGCCAACCGGCTCAGTCTGATCGCTATCTGCCGTAGCTATATTGATGATTTCACCATTTTCGACATCGTCTGATGTGGCCAGATAGGTACCGATGAGCGTGCAGGTACCGCCCGGCGCAACGCTGGCGCATGGCGTAGTACCACCCGTTGGCGTAATCAGATCATCGGTGACCACGACATTCGTCAACGTGATATTGCCGATATTGGTGGCAGTGATCGTGTACTCCAGCAGACTACCGGCCACAATCGGATCAGGCGCATCAGACAACACTTTTGCGATACCCAATGCAGGATCGATAGTAACCGGCGTATTTTCGGTATCGATATTGTCATCCGGTGTTGGATCAGGCCCGTTGGTACCGTCATCGGCAATCGATGCTGTATTCGGCAGGCTGTCGAAATCCAGCGGCAGCGGATCGTTGAGCTGAACAGCGAACTGCACGATGCCGCTATCGCCCACGTTCACAGTGCCAAGGCTGAACACACACGAGCTACCGGCCGTGTCATCCGGCGTACAGCTCCAGCCAACAGTGCTGGAACCCGCTACAAACGTGCTGTTTGGCGGCACCACATCGGTGATTGCAACACCGGTCGCATTCTGCGTTCCAACGTTTTCATAGCTGAGCGTGTACACCACGAGCCCAGCCGGCACCGCCGTGATACCGCCATCGTCTTTGACAATGCTCAGATCCGGTGCAGCGGTGACGGGCGTGGTGTCGTCATCTTCGTTGTTGCCCGGCGTAGGATCAGGGCCATTGTTGCCATCGTCAGCAATCGACGCACTGTTAGACAGTTCATCGACACCTGCCGGCAACGGCGAATCGACCGTTACGACAAACGTAATCGAATCACCCGTACCCGCATCAACATTGCCTATATCGAATGTGCATACCGAACCCGCACTATCATCGGGAGCACAGACCCAGCCAGTCGTGCTTGCACCGGCGTTGAAGGTGCTGTTATCCGGCACGGTATCTGTGATGACTACGCCGGTTGCGTCCTGGTTGCCGACATTCTCATAGCTCAAGGTCCAGCTCACAGTGCCGCCCGGCGTAGTACTCGCACCGCCATCGTCCTTCACGATGGTCAGATCCGGTGCGGTATTGCCCAACGGCACCACGGTCGGGTCATCCGGATTTGGTGGACCAGGATCATCACTTTCACCCGGCGGCAGTTCGGTACTGTCGAATACGGCCTGGTTGACGATTTGATTGACTCCTGTCGGCAACGGATTGTTGATCACGACATCAAACGTGATCGTGACGGTTTGCGTTGCCGCCAGTGCAGGAATGCCGACCTGGACAACCGTATCACCGGTTGTGTTGCCCGTATTCACGGTACCGCTGCTGGTTGTGACGCTACCGACGAGCAGTTGCGTATTCGCATCCGGCGTGTCATCGATAACGATGTTGCTTGCATCGCCCTGGCCGGTGTTTTCCAGCACCAGCGTGTAGCGCAACGTGTCACCAGGCGAAACGGAGCTCGACATGTCGGCATCCACTTGAAGCGTGGCCGTCTTGCTCAGCGTCAGCGCAGGCACGCCCAACTGCGCGGTATCATCATCGGGCGGTAGATCGCGCTCATTGTCATCATCATCCGGCAGGCTGTCGCCGCCGACCTGCTCAGCAGTGTTCTCGACCGGATTAGGGTCAGGCGGAAGTGCGGCTAATTGCACTTCAAATGTTGCACTGACGCTTGCACCTGCCGGGATGGTTCCATCCGGTGAGACCGCGCCTGCATTGGTCTGAAATTCCACCGTCTGCTGGCCTGCCGCAGGCGTCGCCGGCAGCAGATTCAGGTCAAAACCGGTGGATACCGAGACCGGACTAAAGCCGCTCAGATCCCAAACAGCTTCGTCGAACACATCGATCACCCGCAGATCATAGGCCGGCGCTGTACCGGTATTTTCAACCGTCAGGGTGATGGTCACCAGGCCATCTTCGCCCAACGTCATCGACTTGCTCAGGTTGGTCAGCGGTTCAACCACTTCGATATCGGCACTACTGTTCAGGCCGCCGCCGTCACCGTCGAAATTCAGCGTCGCATTGTTACTTAGCACGATGCCGTCGACATTGGCCGGAACATCGACCACACGACCGACGATCTCCACCACGATCCGATCATTGGCGTCATCCTCACCATCCGGCGGATTCGTAACCGTGCCAAAGTCCAGCGTAACCGTATCGTTAAGGCCATCGCCGTTCTGTGTTTCGCTGAGCACCGGCGTACCTGGCAACGACGTATTCAACGTACCGCCGACTGCGGTAACTGTTGCTCCAATCGCCTCAATAACACCCGGGCTGATCGGCATCAGGTCAGTCAGCACTGCATTGGTGGTCACCCCTTCGGGGAATACCAGTGTCAGCTCATAGGTAACGGTCTCACCAATGGTCAGATCCCGCAGCGCCGGATCGCCTTGCGATAGACCGGTATCCGGCTGACTGGTATCAACCGCCACTTTAACCAGGCTTGGCGCGATGACGGTGACATTAGCAACATCTGAGCTCATTGCACGACGGGTCTGACCCGCAACAAACACCGGCGTGGAATCGTAATCCAGCACCGCGCTGTTCTGCAGCGTCTGACCCGGCGACACGCTGGCATCAACGGTCACCTCGTATTCGATAAAACAGGTGTCGGTGGTCAAATCCAGCGTTGGCAGGCTGAAGCCGATCACCGGCGCACCGCTGGCATCCGTCACCAGACCGATACAATCACTGTTCACGTTGGCCGCCCAGGTCAGACCGGTCGGTAAGGTATCGGTCAGGATCAGATTGAAGGCATCGGCTGTGCTGTCGCTTGTGTGATCAATGTCCAGACGTACGGTGACGGTATCACCGGCATCGACAAAGCCGTCCACAGGATCAGTGACTGTTTTCGACAAATCCACTTCGGGCGCAACCAGATCAATCGGCGCCGTGCCCGAAACCGTCGTATCGGCTGTCGTCAGTGTCGCGGTGTTGAGTTGATCGACATCGCCGCTCTGATTCGCCGCGACGTCGAGCACGACGGCTACCACTTCGAACTCAATTTCATCGGCCGCCGTAGGACTGCCATCCGGCGTGTTCAGTACTTCACCGAGATTCCAGGTGACCAGATCGTTCACCGAATCGCCATTGGTATCCGATGCAGTACCAGCATCACCGATTGCCGGCAGTGAGCCACCCGACAGATTGCCACCCGAGGTGTTACCGACCGTGGTGTTACCACCAATACTGACGATTCTGGAGGAAACCACTTGCAGCACACTGGAACCGGTCGGCAATTGATCGGTGACGACCGCATCACTTGAGGTGCCTTCGGGGAAGACCACAGTAAAGCGATACGTCACCTGTTCGCCGATGGTCAGATCGTCCGGCGTACCGAACTGGCTAGTAGCGGTACTCAGCTCGCTGGTTTCAAACACCAACTTGCCCAGGCCTGGCTGAGTGATCAGAATCTGATGCGCATTGCTGACATCGTTGGTACGTTCATCCGGGTTTGGTCCGGCAATGGAAGTCCATTCAATATTGGCCGTATTGGTGACCGTTTCACCCGGCGCAACTGTGTTATTCAAGACCGCTTCATACTCCAACACAATCGTCTCGGACTGTAAGAGATCCGTCCAACCTAACGCAATGGTATTACCTGCGCTGGTATTGGCGTCGAAATTCGGCCCGCTGGTCACGCTGATACTACCAACGTTCAGCGTCAGACCAGCCGGCAACACATCCTGGAACACCAGATCCTGTGCATCCGCAGCTGAAGCGGTCGCATGGTCGATCGTTACCATATACGTCACTGGGTCACCGGCATCGCCGTCCGTGATACTGCCATCTTTCTGAATCTCCAGAATCGGCTCCACCACATCAATTTCAGCCGAGGCCGAAGCATCCAGCCCGGGACCGAACTGTACGAGTGCAGTGTTGGTGAGTTCATCACCATTACTGTTGGCTGATTCATTGACCAACGTCGCGACAACCTCGATCACGATGCGATCGTTGTCGTCTACAACGCCATCGGCCGTATTGATCACCTGACCGAAATTGAAGCTAACGGTGTCGTCGATACCGTCGCTCAACTGAGCATCGCTGATCGACGGTACCGGCGAGGCGGTATCCGGTGTCAGATTGGTGCCCGCAGGGAGCGGCAGAACCGCGGCAGAGTCGAGTCGCATCACACCATTGGTAAATGGAAGCGTATCGGAAATTATTACCTGCGGCGTCGTGCCTTCGGGCAGCGTAGCAACAATCGTAAAGGTAGCCTGCTCGCCGATCACCAGATCGTCGACGGCCGGGCGGAACTCACCGCTGCCGGTCTCAGTTTCCGAAGTCGCGGTTACCGATTTGGTAATGCCTACGCCAGGAATATTGACATTGGCCGAACCACTATCCGAGTAATCATTTAAACCGCCGCTGCCATCGCGCTCACCGGTCGAACTGCCCGCTGTGCCCGGTACAGTCGAACCGGTCTGGTTGCCAGGCGTACCATTCGGTCCGGGCAGGCTGGTCCAAATCGCACCGGCGGTATTCGTGATGGTAGTACCGGGCGCAACGCCGGTGCCCAGCGTTGCGGTAAATTCAATTGCCACACTACAACCCGGGGCCATCTCGGCGAAGAAAATATCCAGCGTGGTTGCAGTCGACGTATCGTTTGTGCCCAGTCCCAGACATCCGCTCGGCGTAATGCTGCTGACGCTCAGGCCTTCAAGCCCGGTCGGCAGCGAATCGGTCAGAACCACTTCATAGGCGGGGCTGCTATTGGCACCGCCAGCATTGACTACGGTTACGGTAAACGTAATCACGTCGCCGGCATCGCCGGTGGTCGGACTGGCCGACTTGCCGACGTCTACTTGTGGCTCCGCGATTCGAATCTGCACATTAGCCGACGGATCGGCCAGCGGTATTCCGCCACTCTGCGCGCTGAATGAATTATTGCGGTTGCCGCCAATGTTGATCTGGCCTGCATTCTGAACCAGTGCATTGAATTCAACCAGCAGGAATTCATTGTCCCCATCGCGATCGTTGTTGGTGATCGTACCGAAACTGAAAATCGGATCGGTGCCGCTGTTGAACGGACCGCCGGATATCGCACTACCCGGTATTGCTGTGGTCACCGAAGTGCTGGCCACCGCACCAACACCGGCGGCATTACCGTTGACATTGACGATTGGACCGAAACCGCTGGCCGATAGCCCGGCGCCGTTGCTGACGAAAGCCACTCTCGCGGTACCGTCATCGAGAAAGCGCAGACCGTTCGGCAGACTATCCCGCAGGCTCAAGTCACTGATCTGGCCTTCGGGCACGCGCAGTGCCAATCGATAGCGAACGATTTCGCCGATGGTGGCGCGCGGTGGATTGGCCCCATCGCTGGTGCCTGGCTCGGATGACAGGACGAAGAATTTCTGCAATCCAACATCATTGATGCTGACGGTCGCATCATCGCTGATCGTCGGGAAATCATTCGCGCCCGGCTGACTGGCCCAGTCGGCTGTTGCGGTATTAAAGAAGTTGGTGCTCGGCTCGACCGTGGCAACCACGTCGC
This sequence comes from Pseudomonadota bacterium, assembly GCA_039028855.1. GTDB lineage: Bacteria > Pseudomonadota > Gammaproteobacteria > Xanthomonadales > Wenzhouxiangellaceae. Next base: position 7,281 of record JBCCHH010000030.1, read on the forward strand.
AATTCACCGTGATCAGCGCAGTATCGGCGCCGAACGGCGCGCCACCACCGGCCGGATTGTTATCGTTTGCAGCCAGCGGATCGGCCAGGGTAAGCCCGGTCGTGAACAGATCGCCGCCGTTGGCCAGCGGGCTGCCTGTGCCGTCGGTGACCGAAGCGACCGAGCAGCCGGTCAACTCTGCCGCTCCCGGGTCGGTAACAAGCACGTCGAACGCCTGTGCGCTGCCGATATTCTCGACTGTGATCTGATACGTGATCTGATCACCGGCATCGGCACCGGTGATATCGCCGTCCACCGGCAATGTCGCCGGAGCGGGTTCAATCAGGCCATTGCCGTCGGTCGCCGAAACGCCTTTGGTAATGACCAGATCCGGCGCGCCGACCTGGAATGACACCGGGCCGGTACTGACCGCGGTCGCACCCGGCGTGTTATTGGTGCTCACGTTCAGGATATTAGTCAGGAACAGACCATCGGCAAACGGATCATCGTTAATGGTGGCGAAGACGTCGACTTCGATCACCTCGGGTGTGATCGAGGACAGATTCGGCCATTCGATGGCCAGCAAGTTCTGTGCCGGGTCAATGGTGATGTCGGTTGGCGTCAGGCCTGCAGTATCGTTAGGGCCGACCACGATATCAGGACCACCGAAAGTCAAATTCAAATCGGTAACATCAATCACCGGCAACGGCTGGAAGTCTTCGAATACGATGTTCTGCGTGTCGCCGGCCGGTACATTCAGCGTCAGGCGGAACTGGACTTGTTCGCCGGGTACATAAAATGGCTGTGGATTGATAATCTGCTTGTTGATATTGACCGGAATGATGTCGACCGTAGCGCCGCTGCCGTCGGAGCAGCCGCTGGCACCCTGCGCCAGATCGTAATCGGCGACAACCGTATTGTTCAGCGAGTCGGAAGACAGGATCGGCTCGCCGGTATCCTGATAATCCTGTCGAAGCTCGGCGTTGTAGGTCAGCGTAATTGCACTACCGGCGGTCAGCATGCCGGCCGCGGCCGCGATATCGTAGATCACGGTAGTGGTGAAATCGCCGTTGACGTTTACCGAAGGTGCAATCGCGATTGCGCCCCCACCATTCACCGTCAGGCTGCCATGGCTGACAAAGTCAATACCGTCCGGAATCGTATCGGTAACAACCAGGGCATCCGCATCGCCAAAATCGGTTACCTGGAAGTTTAGGGTATAGGTCAACGCGGCGCTGGGCGAAACCAGGTTTGGCGAAACGCCTTTCTGCACGGCCACGTGCTTGGCCACAACCGTGGTCGAATCCAGAATCGCTGGCAATGGCTGGACCGGCCCCGAAGGCGGCACATAGGTGCCTTCGGCGCTGGCTGCGTTCACCTGGTCTTCGGTTGTACAGACCGTCTCATCCAGCGTATCGATAATCGAACCGGAATAGGTAACGGTGACGTCGCTGGCACTGGTCGTACCCACGGTATTGCCGGTACAGGTCACCTCAAGCACGCCACCCGGCGTGACGGTTGAAGGCGTTTGCGTCGCCGCGCAGCCAACGCCGCCGACAATATTCAAAGTGCCATTGAACTGGAAATCGGCCGGTAGCGTATCGCTGATGGTCAGCGGATTAATCGTTGCGGTATTCGCAATATCAACCGTCAGGGTGTAGTCATACGGCCAGCTTGTGCCCGGTGGACGCTCCGATTCCGGTGCATTGTCTTCCTTGTCGAATAACAAGACCGTCGGCGTAACGTTCTGGTTCACCACCGGCGCAATGATCGGGCCATTGTCTCCGGTTGCCGTATCGCCGAATTCATATACTGGCGTTATGTCGATCGGCAGCGGCACGCCTACATCGGCGGAAGGCGCGATGGTCAGACAGATTTCAATCGGCAAATCAGGCCCGCCCGTTACCACCGAGCCGACCGGATAATTCAGAATAATCAGACTGCTGCCCGAAGTACCGGTAACGGATTGGCCAATATTCGGATCATCCAATTGATTGCCAGGAACAGGTGGGAAAACACCTACGTTTATAGTTCCTGCACCACCGCCGAAAATACTGGCCGAATCGAAAATCAGCTCCGGCGGCAACTCCAGTCGAACATAAGGCCCGAAGCCGGGCGCACCCGAATTAGAAAAATTGG
>JBCCHH010000031.1:0-9388 GCA_039028855.1 Pseudomonadota bacterium
CATGACTGATATGACGATCTGAGCCGAGCTCAAACGAAACCTGGCGAGCCATGCCAGGCGCATCGAATACAAAGGTGTGAAATTCGCCATTCTCACCGGCCGGATCGACTTGCGGCGGTAATTCCGATAACAGCTGTTCATCCCACTCTCGACCCAGGAACGATTCGTCCAAGACGTTCAAATCTACGCAACAGATCAGCGCGCGCACGCCGCTACGAATGGTGTTAAGCGAGAACTGCATCGTATCGAGTTGCCACAGCGGGAAATGCGTTTGCCAGCCGATCGCGGCATATTGGCGCTGACGAAAGCTGCGGATATCTTCGAGAAACAAATCACCAAACGCGATGACATTTGCATCGAGTTTGAGCGACTTCAGCCCGGCCGCAATACGCTGTTCGTAGACCGCATTGCCGCACTCGGGCGGCAGGCCAATGCCGTGTAAGGGCAGATCGAACCGTTCGGACTGCTGTTCAAGCAACGTCAGTGACGTTCCGTGCAGCGCAATGCGCTGGTTGGCTTCGTTAAAGGTTGTGACCAGCCCGGCCAACTGCCAATGCCAGGACTGCTGCAATGCATGCAAGGCGGCAATCGAATCTTTACCGCCGCTGCTCATAAGCCAGACCGCTTGCGGCATAAAAACGCCCGTCACCTACAGCGGTGACGGGCCAAATATCGTTACAGCATTCAAGCCGTTACGTTGTCGCCGCGCGGGCGCAGCAGCCAGCGCGCCAGTGCCGGCAGCAGCAGCATTGCGCCAATCATGTTGAAGATAAACATGAACGCCAGCAGGATGCCCATATCCGCCTGGAACTTAAGCTCCGAAAATAACCAGGTACCGACACCCACGGCCAGTGTAATCGCAGTGAAGAATACTGCCTTGCCGGTCAAGCGCAGCGTATGCATATAGGCTTCTTCGAGCGGCATGCCCGCATCCAGGTAGCTCTTCAGACGGCTGTAAATGTAAATTCCGTAGTCCACCCCGATACCGACACCGAGCGCGACCACGGGCAAGGTATTCACTTTGAGCCCGATACCCAAAAACGCCATGAGCGAATAGGCCATGTAGCTGACCAGTACCAGCGGCAGCACGATGCACAAGGTGCCGCGAATCGATCGGAACGTGATCAGACACAGCAGCACGATTGCGCCATATACATAGAGCAGCATCGGTGTTTGCGCGGCGCTCACCTCTTCATTGGTCGCGGCCATCACACCGACATTGCCCGTGGCCAGGCGGAAGCGCAACATTTCGTCGGTGATTTCCTGCTCATCATCGAGCAGGCCTTCGACGACTTCACCTGAACCGACAATCTCTAGATCGGCGGTGCCTAAGTCAGCGCGCAGTTCTTTCACGCGCTGAACCACGCGCACGATGGTTTCGGCCTTGTGGTCTTCGGTGAAGATCATGACCGGCATGGCGCTGCAATCGCGATTCAACAGGCCGGTGTCGGTTTCGATATTCTGCAGGTTCTGGCGCATGACAAACGCATTTCTGGGCAGCACTTTCCAGCGCAGGTTGCCTTCATTCCAGCCTGCATTGACGATCTTGGCCGCCATCGGCAGCGTAATGACCTGTTGTACACCTTCGACCTGACGTATCTGCCAGGCGAACTGGTCAATCGCTTCCATCACGGCAAAGTTCTCGGTACAGGCCTGCGGCACGGTCTCGGCGATCACCGAAATCAAATCCGTACCGAGCGAGAAGCGCTCGGAAATCAGACGCGCATCCTGGTTGTAGCGCGAATCGGCGCGCAGCTCCGGCACCCCGGCTTCCGAATCGCCAATCTTCATATCGCCCGATTTGTACAGCGCAGCGGCAAACAGCACAACACTGCCAAGCAGCAGCACGGCGGCCACGCCGGGCCGGGTCGCCGAAGCCACCAGACGCCAGACCAGTGCCGGCTGAGCGGCTTTTTCGTACTGCTTTCTACGAAACTCATCGCAATTACCCATGCGCACATACGACAGCAACACCGGCAGCAACACCAGGTTGGTGAAGATAATAATGGCCACGCCGATACTGGCGGTGATCGCCAGTTCCTGAATGATACGTATGTTGATCAGCAGAATGGTCAGGAAGCCAACCGTATCGCTAAGCAGCGCAATCGCACCCGGTGCGAGCAGACGCATGAACGTGGCCTTGGCGGCGTCCAGACTGGAGATTTCCTCACAGTCGTTGAGCTTGATCCCGTTGTGGTGCATGCTGGCCGGCGACTGGCCGCCGAAGAATTTTTCCACGCTCCAGCCGCTGATCATCTGAACGCCGTGACTGACACCGATCGCAAAGACCAGGAACGGTGTCAGAATGTTCATTGGGTCGATGCCATAGCCGAGCAAGTTGAGCGCACCGAGCTGCCAGATCACGGCAATCGTCGAACAGACCAGCGGCAGCACGGTCAGCCAGACCGATTTGGAATACACCAGCAGCAGCAGTGCGGTAATTAGAAACGCCACGCCGAAGTACATGACCACGCCACGCGCGCCGTCGGCTACGTCGCCGACAATCTTGGCAAAGCCAATGATATGTACGGTGCGATCTTCATTTTCAAACTCTGTTCGGATCGCTTCAAGCTGGGCGGCTACCGCCTGATAGTCGAGCGTTTCGCCGGTGCTGACATCTTCTTCAAGCAGATTCGCCCAGACCATCGCACCGGAGAAATCTTCGGCCACGAGACGACCGACCTCACCGGATTTGATGATGTTGGAACGCACGCGTTCGAACATCTCGGCGCTGGGCGCAAAATCGGCCGGGATGACATTGCCACCCGCAAAGCCGTCTTCGACGACTTCAACGAAGCGCACATTGGGCGTAAAGATCGAGCGCACACTCGCACGATCCACGCCCGGCAATAAAAACACCTGATTGCTGACCTGCTCGAAGGCCTCGAAAAACTCGGGCGTAAACATCTCCCCGTCATTGGCCATGAGCGCGACCATGACACGGTTGGCGCCGCCAAACTCGCGCTCATAGTCGAGGAAGGTCTGCATATATTCATGGTCGAGCGGCAACTGCTTCTTGAAGCCGGCGTCGACGCGTAGCTGCAGCATGTAGTAGCCCATCAGGACCGTTCCGATCAGAAAGATCAGCAGAATCAGCGGGCGGATCGAAAAGACGGCATTGGCGATGCTCTGCTTGACGCCTCCGTTCTGGTTTGTACCTAGATTCGGATCACTCATAGCGGACTCCGTCTTCGCCGACCAGGATCAGATGGCCGCTATTGGTTTGTAGAACAGCGGCATAATCGCTGCCGAGACGATCGAAGGTTCGGTCGATATTCAGGTTTAAGTCAATGCTGATTCGCGTCGCTCCGGAGCCGACCAGAATAATTTCTCCATCGCCACCCACCGTTCCACCGAGTAGGGATTCCTCCCCGTCGGTCACCAGGATTTCCCAACTGTCGGCAAAATTACAGCTACGCTGAATGTGCCCGCGCAGGCCGAAGGCCACGATGCAGCCCCCTTTCGGCACGAGCCCGAACATCGAACCGCTGTACGGAAAGCGAAAACTTTCCCAGGTTTCGCCCGCATCCTCGCTGCGATAACCATAGCCACGCTCAGCCGCGATCAGCAACCGTCGTTCATCGACCTGCATGATCTCATTCAAATGACATTCGAGCATTTCGTAGCAACCCTTGTCGAGCAACTCAAACAAATCACCGGCATTCTGGTCATCGGCAAACTCATCTGCATCGGCCGAATCCTGCGCAGCAACGTCACCCCAGTCGATCGCCTCGGAAGTCATCAAATCGCCGATATATCCTTCGCTCCAGGTACTGCCACCATCCGCGGTTCGCATAATGCGACCGTAAGCACCTACCGCAATGCCCTGATTGGCGTTTAAAAACAGGATGTCCAGCAAGGGCTCCTGAGCCGATGGGTCGAAGTGCTGCAGATTCCAGCTATTACCGCCATCCATACTGGAAATGATAGTCGTATCGTGGCCAACCGCCCACAATCTACGGTCAAAGCTGGTCACACGGGTTAACGTTGCGCTGACCGGTACACTTTCTGCTTGCTGCCAGCTTTGGCCATCGTTCGATAACAGCACATGACCGCGCTCGCCTACAGCAATGTAATTACCGTTGTATTCGGTTACATCAAGCAACAGGCTTTGATCGGCCAGCCGCGCCTGAATCGCCGGCTGCGGCTGCACGGCAGAATCACTCTGTGCGAGAACCGCTGTGGCAAACGCGAACAGGCTAACTGCGGATGCGACAACGGCGCCGCAGAATCGAACTGCAGATACTGACATTGCGGGGCTCCAGATACAAAATCTTGAGGAGGGCCGGCCGATCTGCGGGCGATCGGCCGGCCGATGTTGATGCGCAAACCACATGCGCTAACAGAAAAGGGTTTCTGTTTTAACGACGACCACGCGTGCGCAGCGCTTGTGGCGTGTAGTTGCTCGGCGCCAGTTCGACATCAAACGTGTTGACCGGATCCTGATTGTCGAGACCGACGGCAACGTAGCGGCCAGACAACAAGTCCATATGCGTTTCGATCGTGGTCCACAGCGTCGGCACTTCGTAGTAGTTAATCGGGTGACCTTCCGATACGCGCCACAGATCACCACGCTGGTCATAGTGATCGATCAGAACGATCTGATAGGAATCTTCATCCATATAGAACGTGCGGCGCGAGTTGATATGCCGCGTACCTTCCTTCAGGCGCGCATCGACGACCCATACTCGATGCAGTTCATAACGCATCAGTTCAGGATTCAGATGGCCCGGCATGACCATATCGTCCGGCGTGACATCACCAGAATGAATCTCATAAGAGTTGTACGGCACATACATTTCACGCTTACCGACCACTTCCCAATCAAACCGATCCATTGCACCGTTAAACATATCGGTCATGTCGTTGGTGCGCAAGCCATCAGACGCCGTGCCGGGGTTGTCATAGGCAACGTTCGGCGCACGACGTACACGACGCTGGCCAGGGTTGTAAATCCAGGCCTGACGCGGCTGCTCAATCTGGTTCAGCGTTTCATGCACCAGCAGAATGTTGCCGGCCAGACGCGCCGGTGACTCCACTTCCTGGAAGAAGTACAGCAGGATGTTATTGGTATCAGCAATCGTCACGCCTTCTTTGTAGTACAGGCCGAGGATTTCCTCGCGCAGCTTAACCAACTGAAAATTGCCGTTGGTAGTCGGCGCAACCTGATTGTTATAGCGTGTGCCACCAGTGCCTTTGTATTTGAGCTTGTGATTCCACATCAACTCATAGGCGTTCTGCGGCAGCGGAAACGGAAAGCCTTCGGCTGCGTTAGTAATACCTTCGCCGTTCGAGATTAACTGTGCGGTGGAGGCATTGGCAATGGTCATCTCATAGGTGCGCTCTGGGAACGAAGCGCTGCGGCGGCTTGGATAGATTTCCATGAAGAACGTATCCGGATAACGTTCGAACAATGCGATCTGGCCCACTGACAGCATGTCGGCATACTCACGGAAGTTCTGGCCGTTGATGACAAAGAGTGGCTCATCGTCGGCAAACGGATCGGCATGGCGATCGCCAGCAGAGAAACCGGTTGGCCAGTTGCCCTGAGTCAGTCCGCCCGTCCACGGGGGAATCGTACCGTCGGCATTGCCGGCCTGAACCGAACCCATTGGTGTCAGGTCATTGCCCAGACGAGCAATATTTTCTTCAGTACGCGGAATAATTCCGCCAACGCTGGCGCCGCTCGCCATTTGTTGTGCCGCACGTTCACGCGCCGCAGATTGCTCAGCCTCGGCCGCCGCCACACGCTCGGCTTCCTGAGCTTGTGCCAATGCGATGCGCTCGGCTTCTGCGGCTTGTTCCATGGCCGCCTGCTCGGCCGCCAGGCGCTCGGCTTCGGCAGCCGCAGCCTGTTCAGCTGCCAGTCGCTCAGCCTCGGCCGCTTGACGTGCTGCTTCGGCTTCGGCAACCGCCTGAGCAGCCTGGCGCTCGGCCTCTGCTTCGGCGGCCAGTCGTTCAGCTTCGGCCTGCGCTTCGGCTTCTGCGGCCATGCGTTCGGCTTCGGCAGCAGCCTCAACCGCGATGCGTTCGGCCTCTGCTTCGGCTTCTGCAGCCAAGCGTTCGGCTTCAGCCGCTTGACGAGCCGCTTCAGCTTCGGCAGCCGCAGCCTGTTCAGCCTCTATCGCAGCCTGTTCGGCCATGGCATCTTGTTCTGAAGGCGCCGCACATGCTGATGCGGTAAACGCCAGCAATGTGATGCCGAGAATCTTGGTAATGTTTCGATTAGTTGTTTTCGACATGGGTTTCTCCAGGTTAGAACGAGTAGCTGACTGACGCCGAGACAAAGTCACGGTCATAAATCAGGTTATTGATACCGCCACCAAAGAAGTTGGTATAGCCCAGATTGACACGCCACTGTGCGAGGTAGTCAAAACCCAATCCCAACGTGATCGACTTGCGGCCTTCAATAAAATTGCCGCCCGGTCCTGGTGAAGTACCGGTTACATCATGATTGAACGCCAGTCGCGGCGTTAAGTTCCAGGTGGTTCCAAATACCGAGTTATAGGTCGGCGCAACCACGAGGCGGTAGCCCCAACTGAAGGCCGTGGCAAAACCGTCTTCGGTTGTAACCGGATTACGCAGATCGCCACCCGTCAACTGATTGCCGATACGGCCACTGGTGTCCGTACCCGGGCCTTCGAGACGCAGCACATCCTCAGACGGCATGTCCCAGACATGGGTCGCACCCACTTCGGCAACTACAGCAACCTGATTGGCACGGAAGAATGTTCCCGGGCCATACAACTTGGTGAAGGTCATTTGCGCCTGCGAAACATCGCGGCGGGTGAAGCCGACGATTTCATCACCTGGCTCGAACTGGCCGAGTTGACTGTTGAATCGCAGCGCTGGGGCCGGAATGGCTGCATTCAACGGCGACAGACCGGCAAACAGCAACTCAACATCATCAATCTGCAGCGGCAGATTCGGACGATAGCTGATTTCACCCTGCCAGGCCCAGCTATCAAATACGGTGGTGTTGAAGCTGATGCCGAATGAGTCGATATCTTCCGGGTAAACCACGGCGACCCGGCCAGATGATGTATCAGAGTTGGTTATCGCGAAACCATTAAGGACGGGTAACCGGCTGTGATAGCGCAGATAGTACAAACCGAACTCGGTGTCATTCAGCCACGGTGCAAAGTAGCGCAGGGCCACGCCGTACTGACCGGTATCGCTGGGCTCCTGATCCGTCTCTGTTCTCGGCAGGTTGCCAGCAGGAAAGCAGGGTTGCGGTGTTGGGTCGACGCCGCAGCCTGGCAGCGGCAATGGCGAATCATCGAGCAGACCAAAACCGAGCATGGCGTACAAACCACCATCCGTGGCGAAGTCGTTGGTCGAGAAATAGGAACCAGCCGGCTCGGGCTCAACCCGATCCCACTCATACATATATAGCGCTTCGACCGACAGGTTTTGCGTCAAATCCAACGAACCCCAGAGCATGCCCAGTGGGATGAATGCGTCGCGCAGTTCCGCACCGGCAGTACGAATGGCCGATACATCGACCGGGTTAATCACGTTAATGCCACCCGGAAGGAACGTGCTCTCACCCCAGCTTACGACCTGACGACCGAGACGCAGCGACAATTGACGCTCGCCGATATCGAAGTTACCCCAGACATAGGCATCGAGCAGTCGCGCGCGTTCGCCGACCAAATCTTTGGCGTCATCACTGAGGCGATCCTTTTCATTCAGCGTAAAGTCGTAAAAGTAGTTGCCGCGAACAAAAGCACCGTAGTTCTTATACGAAACCTGCAGCTCCGAGGTGATACGCGCCTGATTGAAAATCAAATCATGCTGATCGAAGTTCAGGTTGCCATCATCGGAGTTGACCGAGAAGCGCCCAGGCGCAAGAATTTGCTGCTCGATTGGCAGCAGACCTACGGCTGGATTCAGGTTGGCTTTACCAATCAGATCCTCATCCGGGTCATTCAGACGCATACCCAAAGAATAGGAAATCGTCGTATCGAGCTGAATGCTGACTTCATCGGTGCTGAAATCCAGCGCCTGTGCCGAGCCAGCCGCAAGGGCAAGGCCGACCGCGGCCGCCAATAGCACTGGACGATTGCGTCTGGTCATCAAACCAAGATCATATGTTTTCATTGTGTGCTCTCCTTGGCTCAGTTGGTTTCGATTACAGACGAATCGTTAACGACCACCGTCGTGCCGCCCGATGAAACCAGGCTGGCGGCCTGGCCCTGCATTTCAACCGTAACCGCCGGGCTGGCCGACGGATCCAGCAGTGAACCGTGGCTGCCGGCAGTAAAGCGAACGGCACTGCGAATGCCCATCGGATCCATCGTGGTTGCGCTAATCGGATCCAGGCCCATCACGCGAATCAGCGGCTCAGTGCCCGAGAGTGGTGCGCCGGGTACGCTGTTCGGTACGACCGTGTCGCCGTTAACCTGATGGATCAGAATCGAATCCGTTTGCACGACCGAACTGGCCCAGTTGATCGGGTCGGCCGAATCCACGGCGAGCTGAGCGAATGCGAGGAATTGGGTGAAATCAGCCGAACCCGGCTCAATGCCAACACCGGCCAGCCCGTTGACAATGACCGGACCAAAGGTTTGCGAACCGGCCAGCAGATTGGCAATGCCGCCACCGCCGACCGACAACAAGGCATTGTTGACCGTGGGCTCTATACCCAGAAACGCAGTTCCGGCAATGGCGCCCAGCGACTGGCCGACAAAGTTGATGTTCGAACCGTCGAAGTCCGAGACGGTATCGCCATCAATATCCATGAGTGGGATATTCAGCGCCAGCGTCGACAAGTCGACCTGTGCCTGACGCAGGTTATCGCGCGCAGTCAGCAGGCTGAGCAGGTTGATGAAATAGGTACCGGATGAATCAATCACACCATCAGGCATGCCAGCCTGGCCGGTGGCGTTATCCTGCAGATCCAGATCGAAGGTGCGCTCATTGGCACTCGCTCCGAACGGCGTGTTGCCAATATAGAAAGCGGCCAGAGGCTGGGCCGGATCCATCGGGTTAGTTTGCGTGATGCCATGTAGCGGCAAATCCATCGAGATCACGGCAAAACCAATCGAAGCCATGGTATCGGCCAGCGCCAGCGCCTGAGTACGGTTACCCGTAATACCATGCTGGAAGATTATTACCGGCCAGCCGGACACCGGCTTAACCTGACCCGAATTGGCGTTCGGCACGGTAATCAGAATGGGTACGTTCTGGCGATCGCGTTCGACCGGCAATGGGTTTGCCACAGTGACGTTTGTCGAATTCGGATCCAGGCCTAAATCCGCAAACGGCGGAATGTAGTTACCCGGCGCCGCTTCCCAGAACTGATTGAGTGGCGCAGTCGGGTTTTCCGCACTGGGCACACCGAGGAAATACGGCAACTCAACAATACCGATGAAGATATCGGCTA
>JBCCHH010000032.1:0-9326 GCA_039028855.1 Pseudomonadota bacterium
GCTCGCCGGCCGAACCGTTCAGCATTACCGGCGGTACTTGCATAAGCTTGCCGGTCACGCTCGCGGCAGCCGAGACCTGCACGATCGAGATCAGCTTCATGCCCACAGTCTTGGGCGATTTCAGCGATCAAATCGTAATTACCAGCAACGCCACCAGCAACCCAGATACGGTTCGCTTAAGTGGTCGCAGCAACTTCGAGTTGCTGGTTGTGCCGACGTTGAATGGATGGGGTTTACTGATCTTGACGATGCTGCTGTTTGGTATTGGTGGGCTGCTGATACGGATCAAAGCCACGAGATAAATCGAGACTCAGTGCTGCGCCCGGACCGGGCGCAGTCGGTTCAAAGTGCGAGGTTATGGCAAAAATGATCCACCTATTTCCACTTTGAAGGCGGGCAGCCGAAGTGATTTTTGAAGCTGCGCGAGAATACGGTAGCGCCGGTAAAGCCGGTGGTGATTGCCACTTCGAGTACCGGAAAGCCCTGCTTCAGCAGTTCGCTGGCGGCCTCGAGGCGCAGCTCGCGCAGTAGCTGGCTGGGGCTGCGGCCGGCATGTTCGGTTAGCGCGCGGTGAAGTTGGCTTCGACTTAGGTGTAAATTGTCGGCCAGTTTGGCTACGTTGTAGTCAGCATCGTGAAGGTGTCGGATGATCTGTTTGCGAGCTTTCTCGACCAGCGGATGTGCAGGGCGAATATCGTTGGCTTGCTCCTGAGTTTGGCGAGTGCTTTTTTCCGTTTCGGCCGCGCGCCACCTGGCCAATGCCTGTAGCACGCGTTCGCGATCCTTGAGCCGGGCATGGATGCGTGCGCGCAGTTGCTCGCGATGAAACGGCTTGCTCAGGTAATCATCGGCACCCTGAGTCAAACCTTCGACTTCGGCTGACTGGCCGAGTGCGGTCAGCATCAGGATCGGGATGGCTGCGGTGCGTTCATCGTTGCGCAATTCGCGTACCAGCATGAAACCATCCATCCCGGGCATCATGACGTCAGTCACAATCAGGTCGGGTTTGTTCGTACGGGCCTGTTCAAGCCCGTCGCCGCCGTTGCCGGCTTCGAGTATTTCATAGCGATCGCTCAGACAACTGGCGATGTACTCGCGCAGGCCCGGATCGTCCTCAATCACGAGCACGCGTGGTCGGGATCGACTGGTGTCGAGACCGTTAATCGTTGGAACGGTACTGCTTGATCCTTCATCCTCAGACAGCGAGGGTGGTCCGGTTGGGGTGTCCGGTTCGATAGCCGATTCAACCGTGCTCATGGCTGAAGTCGGCTCAGTCTCGGATAGTTCAAGCGCAGTAGTATGCGCACTACGAACGATCGACAGTGCCGGCAACTCCAACGAAAAGATTGCGCCAGCAGTGCCCGGATTCTGCAGCCGAATATCACCATCATGCAAATGAGCGAGCTGCCGAGCGAGACTCAGGCCGATGCCGGTGCCTTCGATGGCCTGCTGCTGACTGAGTTTGGTCCGGTAGAAACGCTCGAAGATGTAGTCGGCCTCTTCCTGTGCCACGCCGGGACCCTGATCCTGGACAGTGATGATCAAGTTCTGATCCGATTCGGCATTGATCGCGACCTCAATCTCAGTGCCCGGCCGGCTGAACTTGATCGCATTCGACAGCAGGTTGCCGATGATTTTTTCAAATGCGTCCCGGTCGAGTGAAGCTTGCGCTTCGGCTAGACTCGAACGCAGCGACAGATTTAAGCGCTTGCTTGCGATCAGTGCAGTGAATGGCGCGCAGCATTGCTGCAGTAGTGACGTGGCTTCCACTGGCGTTCGATCCAGCCTAAATCCACTTTCATCGGCTTGGCGCAAATCGAGAATCTGGTTGACCAGCCGCTGCATACGGCGAGTGCTGTGCGTGATGGTGCTGACGGTACTGGCGTTGACCGGGCGCTGGGCCTGAGCTGCGTCTTCGAGCGGACCGCTGATCAGCGTCAGCGGTGTGCGCAGTTCATGGCCGATGTTGGCGAACAGTTCGGTACGCAACCTGGACGAGCGGCGCACGCTTTCCAATGCCTGCTCGGTTTGCTGCTGAGCGCTGCGCAATTCGGCTGTGCGTTGATCGATGGTCTGCTCCAGTTCGGCGCTGCGTCGGGCCCGGGCCTGTTCTCTGGCGTGAAATAAGCCCGCGGTCAGGCCAATAACCAGAGCGATGAAAACGGCCTGTACCAGCGTGTATTCGTACCAGAAGTATGGCACGTGGATCTGCAGCAGCGATGTCTCGCCCCAAGGACCTGCCCCTGCGCGCGCCTGGGTCATGATTTCCAGCTCGCCCGGCGGCAGGTTCAACGGCCCGATCAGACGCGAACGGCCGGTTTCGACCCAGCTCGAATCGATTGCTGGTATCCGGAATCGAAACTGGATATTTGCCGGGTCGGTAAACGCGGCTGCCGTCAGCGTCAGTTGAACATTGCGCTCGCCGCTGGGTAGCTCCAGCGGTAATTGATTGGCGGCATAGCGCTCAGAACCAGCAATGACTTCATCTACCAGGCCGCGCACGGCTGGTGACTGAACCGGACTCTGATCGGGATCAAACACAACTAGGCCGCGCTGGCTCGGCCACCAGAGCCGGCCGCTTGGGTCGCGCAGGCCGGTCGGAAAAGCACCGCCGTTGAGTTCGCTGTTGCGCATGCCGGTGCTGGCGTTGATGGTGCCGGTCTGGCTGATGCGTTCGACAGTGCCATCAAACACCTGCTCAAGTTCGCTTTGGTTGAGCCAGAAAATGCCGCGGTTGGTGCTGATCCAGAGTTGATCGTTATTATCGGCCTGAATCTGATGCAGACTGTTGCTGAATAATCCGTTTGCGGTATTGATGCAGCGAATAGCGGTATCGGATTGGCCGGTGTCGGCAGTGCGCTGCAGCCGACAGAGGCCGCGGTTTTCTGTCGCGATCAGCAAATCACCATTGCGGTCGAACCATAAGTCTCTGACCAGGTTGCTGCTCAGGCCCTGCTGCATCGAATAGTGTTCAATCGCGCTACCCTCAATTCGGATCACGCCATCGCCATTGGTGCCGAGCCAGAGTGCGCTGTCGGGTGCTTCTTCGGCCGTGCGGATCGGCGTGCTGATTGGCCAGTCGTTGTGCATGAGCGGCGATTGAATCCAACGTTCGCCGCGTTTTTCATACAGGCCGCCGAACTGGGTGCCGAGCCAGCCGCGGCCGTGTTGGTCGCGGTAAATTAGATAGACATTGCCCGGCACAAAGTTATCGTTGCCCGCTTCGGTGGCATACAGTGGCTGGTCGACGCAGGCACGATCAACAATCTTGCAAGGCTTGCCGCCAAGCCAGATGCCATCGTCGAACTCGGCGATGGTCCAGGCTAATAAGGTATCGCTCTGATAGTTTATGAACGGCTCGGGCGCGTTTGAGTCTGGGTCGATGCGCACCGCGCCATTTTTTAGCGTGCCGATCCAGATCGCACCGTCGTTGGCCTGAAAGACAGGGTACACATTTTCGCCTGGCAGACCTTCGGGCATGCCCAGTAGGCGCAGCGAAGACGGGCGATACAGTGCCAGGCCACCGCCGTGCAACGCCAGCCAGGTATTGCCATCACGATCGAGCAAGGCGGCACGAATGGCGGCGTCAAACTGTCGCTGCGAATCGCCAATCGTTACCAGGCCGTTACTCAGATGAACGCCAGTGGAGCCCTGGAACGGTACGAGAAACGCAGTCTGCTGGCGAAAAGTAAATCCCTCGTACTGTTTTTCAGTCTGCCAGCGCTGATCCGTACCAACCTGCCGCAACCACCAGACCGCATTGCCACTATCGACCAGTACGCCGCCTTCGGGATGATGCGCCAGTCCATTCGTGTCGCCTCGGGGCAGTTCTGACTGGGCAATCGGCTGGCTGTTTAGTGTGATTGGGAAATCCAGCCGATACAGTCCGTTCTCGGTGCCAATCCACAGCGCGGTATCGGTTTCGAGCAGGCTTAAGCTCAAAGCGGGCAGCGGCCAGCGCTGGCTTATTTGGGCTTCGCCGGTGTCTGCATCTGAGTCCTGCGGCATGGTGATCGCGAACAGCTCGCGCTCAACCACGGCCCAGATGCGCTGTGGATTGGGCCAGAGCACCACCTCACTCGTGCCTTGTATGGAGTCAGATAAAATTCGCTGCGGTCCATTCGCATCAATCATGGCCAGGCCATCGCGCATGCCCAGCGCCAGCCAGCCTTGCATATTCTGATCGCTGCTCAGTACCTGTGCGCCGGCAAAGCCTGGCCAGGTGTCGAGCGCGGCAAATTCCTGACCGTCGAACCGAATCATGAAAAATTGTTCGCTGCGCATCCAGAAATGCTGCATCTGCGTCTGGTACAGATGGGTCAGGCGGTCGGTTGGCAAGCCGGGATAGTTTTGCGAATCATAGGTCTTGAAGAACAGGCCATCAAAACGTACCAGCCCGGCGCGGGTTGAAAGCCACAAAAAGCCGGCTTCATCCTGAATCAGGTCGGTTACTGCGTTGATCGGCAGACCATCTTCAACCGTCCAGCGATAGACCACATCGCTGGCCACGGTATGGGTCAACGGATCTTGTGCCAGCACAGAGTCGGCAGCAAAAAGTAGCCAAAAGGCGGCCATCCACGCCCAGTTAACGCGATTTCGCGACCTAATGTCATATTTGCGCGACCTCATGTAATGCAGCTTACTGCAGCTTCACTCATATTGCCAAGCAGACGGCAAATCAAGCGACCGTTTGTATTTTGATGTGCGATTCGTGCCAGCCAACTGTTTTGGAAGCCGGTCATTTCAGGAGTGAATCAGATGCTTTTTCGTTCTACTGTTGCAGTATGGAGTTTTTTCGTCAGTGTTTGGCTAATCAATCCACCAGCGCTGTTAGCACATACCCAATTGGCGGTGCCGCCTGAGCTTAAGCGGCATGAATGGAATCAGATTCAGCAGCAGATTGAAGTCAGTCGTTTTGCCGCGCAGGCGCATGACGAATTCAACGGTGCGCTCCAGGCGGTCAACCCAGCGCACGGTTTTAGCATTGATTACTTACCCAACGGCAACACCGTACTGCGACTGAACAATCATTCGGATCAACATAAAGACGAATCAACCCGCACCATTTCGGTACGGCTGCAAGGTTATGGCTATGGCGATGAGTTGATCAAGATGGACACGGTACCCTGGCTGTCCGCCAACGCGCATACCGTTACCTATCAATGGAAACCGACCTTGCGCGAGTGGTGGATCAACAGCCCGCGTGGCGTGGAACAATGGTTTGAGTTGGCGGAAAAGCCAAACGTGGCTAAGCGGGGCCAGCCGCTGGTCATTGCGATGCGTCTGGATACCGACTTGAGTGCACAGATTCAAGACAACGCGCTACACCTTTCATCGGCTGATGGTTCGACTGATTTGACCTATGACCGTCTCAAAGTCTGGGATGCGACCGGTCGCGTGCTTTCATCTGCAATGGTACTGAACGAGAATCAACTTGCCCTGCAAGTGGATGATACCGATGCCGTCTATCCGATCACGATCGACCCGACCTTCGCCCAGCAGGCCTATGTGAAAGCGTCCAATGCTGATCTGGATGATCAGTTTTCATTCCGTGTCGCCATGGATGGTGATACCGCCGTGGTCAGTGCGGTTTTTGAATCGAGCGCAGATGCGGCCAGTCCAGACGATAATTCAGTACTCGCTTCCGGTGCGGTCTATGTTTTTGTGCGTGATGCGATGGGGCAATGGTCAGAACAGGCGGTTCTGAAAGCTTCAAATGCGGATGCAGAAGATTTTTTCGGGTTTTCAGTAGGAATTTCCGGCGATACGATTGTGGTTGGAGCTCCGCTGGAAGACAGCAATTCCAGAGAAATTAATGTCGGGCAGGACAGAAATGATTTTGCGAATCATGGTGCTGCCTACATATTTGAGCGCGATGGTGCGGGTGTCTGGACAGAGACCACCTATCTAAAACCGACCAACGCAAACCTGTTTTCACAATTCGGTTTTTCCGTGGATATTGACGGTGATACGGTTGCCGTCGGTGCCAATCTTGAAGATTCCGGTCTGGATGGTGTGTTCAATGGCGACGATGCGATTGGTATTGGCACCGATTTTGATGCCTTCGATGCGGGTTCGGCCTATGTGTTTGTGCGTGATGGAACGGGTGTCTGGACCCAGCAGGCTTACATTAAGGCGGCCATCAGTGATGCTGGCGATGAATTTGGCGCACATGTGGCCGTAGATGGCGACACCCTGGTAGTCGGTGCCGGCCGTGAACGCAGCAATTCAAGAGCTATCATCAATGGTCCAGGTGCGGATGCCGATAACAGCCTGAACAACGTAGGTGCTGCCTATGTGTTCGTACGCAATAGCGTGGGCGATTGGTCTCAGCAGGCTTACATCAAGTCGGCCAATGCCGATGATGACGACCGATTCGGCTTTTGGCTGGATATCGATGGCGATACGCTGGCGGTCGGCGCGTTATCCGATGACAGTAATGCCATTGGCGTGTTTGCCGGCGATGGCTTCCCCGCAGCCGATAACAATTTAGCCATTAACTCCGGTGCGGTCTATATGTTCGAGCGTGACGGTACGACCTGGAGCCAGGATGCTTACATCAAGGCGTCGAACACGGGCAGTGTCGACCAATTCGGCGTTGGCCTTGCGCTTGAAGGCGATCTGCTTGTGGTCGGTGCCAATTCTGACGACAGTGCGGCTACTGGACCGAATCTGGATCTTCCCGATCAGCAGGACAATTCGGCTACGGAAGCAGGCGCGGCGTTTGTGTTTCAGCGTGACGGCAACGGTACCTGGTCGCAGCAGTCCTACCTGAAACCTTCGAATACGCAAACCTTCGATGAATTTGGTGCCCGGCTTGCCATTTCGGGCACGACCATCATTGTCTCGTCCATTGGCGATGACAGCAGTGCCAGGGGCATATTTCACGGCGCGGCACCGGCTGAAGCGAATAACAACGACAATGCCGGCGATGATGGATTTAGCGGGTTTACCGGTGCGGCGTTTATCTTCGACCTGGCCGAATACAATATCGGCGGCACGGTGACTGGCCTCGTCGGCAGCGGGCTGGTGCTGCAGAACAATGGCGGCGATGACCTGAATATTTCGATGGATGGTACGTTCACCTTTATCACGCCGGTGGCGGATACAGGCAGCTATGAGGTTAGCGTGCTGAATCAGCCGACCGGTCCGAGCCAGACCTGCACGGTCAGCAACGAAACCGGCACGGTGGATGGCCTGGACGTAACGAACATAGAAGTGAATTGCGTGACCGATAACTTTACCGTCGGCGGCAACGTAAGCGGTCTCAACGGCACGGGTCTGGTATTGCAGAACAACGGTGGTGATGACTTGATCATCACAAGCAATAGTGCGTTTACTTTTACCACGCCGCTGATGGATTTCAGCAGCTATTCGGTCACCGTGCTGTCGCAGCCGACCAATCTGAGCCAGACCTGCACGGTGAGCAATGGTTTGGGCAAACTGACCGGTGCCGATATCACCGACGTGCAGATTAACTGCGTGACCGACACGTTCACGATCGGCGGCAGTGTCAACGGCTTGATCGGTACCAGTCTAGTGTTACAGAACAACGGCGATGATGATTTACTGATCAATGCCGACGGTACATTCACTTTTGCCAGCGCGCTCGGCGATGGCTCGGCCTATGCCGTGACCGTCGCTGTGCAGCCGAACGAACCGAGCCAGACGTGCACCGTGACCAATGGTGCGGGCGCCCTAGCCGGCGCAGATGTCAGTAATGTCATCGTCAACTGCGCGATCGATCAATTCACCGTCGGCGGTACGGTCAGCGGCTTGAATGGTACCGGACTAGTGCTGCAGAACAATGGCGGCGATGATCTTCCAATCACGGTCGATGGTGCGTTCACGTTCGCCACTGCGCTCGACGATGGTTCGGCCTATGCCGTGAGCGTTGCTGCACAACCGAGCGCGCTCAGCCAGACCTGCACCGTCAACAACGCTTCGGGCAATCTGGCCGGTGCCGATGTGAACGATGTTCAAGTCATCTGCGTAACCGATCAATTCACCATCGGCGGTACGGTCAGCGGTTTGAACGGTACGGGTCTGGTGCTGCAGAACAACGGCGGCGATGATTTAGCGGTGCCGGTCAACGAGTCGTTTACGTTTCCTGCTGCGCTGGACGATGGGGACAGCTATGCAGTAACCGTACTGACCCAACCCAGCACTTCACGCGCTCAGCAGTGCGAAGTAACCAACGGCAGTGGCACGCTGGCTGGTGCGGATGTGGATGATGTAGTGATCAGCTGCATAGACATCACGCTCGGCCTGTCAAGCAACGATATTGATCTGGGTCTGGTCTCGATTGGTGCCAATGGGGTCGGCCTGGCGACTGTCAGCAACACTGGCACGGCCGATCTGACCCTGACCGACATCAGCGCACCGGCCGCGCCGTTCAGCCTGACAGGCGGTTCTTGTCTGGGCCTGCCGATCACCCTGGCTGCTGCTGAAAGCTGTTCGATTGAGGTCAACTTCAGCCCGATCGAGGCTGGTGATTTCAGCGATCAGATCCTCATTATCAGCAACGCCACCAGCAGCCCGGATACGGTTGTCATCCGCGGCAGTGCATTATTCGAGCCACTGGTTGTACCGACATTGAATGCGTTCGGTTTGCTGATGCTGATGCTTTTGATGTTGGCGATCGGCAGCTTGATGCTGCGACCTAAAGCCACAGGCTGAGCCTTTGGGACCGACCGCTGTTGCGCCCGGGCCTAACGGGCGCAGCTTGTTCTGTTGATCTGTGCGATTCATTGCATTGGCAAAGCCCCGCCCAATAACGGTTTACGGATTACAGCAAGCGGGTGATGAATGATGATTGATGATTGTTTGGTTTTCGCCTGCAAGCAGGCTCCTACAAAATCGTATCCGCAGGAGCCTGCTTGCAGGCGAATGAGTTTTCGGTCAAGCAGTCTGGGGCTTCCACTTGAATCGCATCGCCAGGCGATACAGCACCGGGATCACCAGCAGGGTCAGCGCGGCGGACGAGATTAGGCCGGAGATAATCGCCCAGGCCAGCGGCGGCCACAGCGTCGATTCGGTCATCGTTAATGGCATCAGGCCGACGATCGTGGTCGTGGTGGTCAGCAGGATCGGGCGCGTGCGGCGCTCGACCGCGGTCTGAATGGCGTCCACCAGCGATTTTCCTTCACGCCGCTCGCGCTCGGCCATGTCGATCAGCACAATCGCGTTGTTGACGACAATGCCGACCAGCGCGATCACACCGAGCATGGCGGTGAAGCCAAACGGCTGGCCGGCCAGCAGCAGCCCGGGGATTACACCAATCAGGGCGAGTGGGACGGTCGACAGCACGATCGCGACCAGCCGGA
>JBCCHH010000033.1:0-9139 GCA_039028855.1 Pseudomonadota bacterium
CAACAATCCCGATGGCGTTGAGATCAAAAAGAATAAAGGGTCTGACGGTAAACCACTCGATGGTATTCCGTTTCATCCGTATTACACGGTCAAGGATCTGTTCGGGGTTGGCGTATTTCTGACGCTGTTTGCGTTCGTAATCTTCTATGCGCCCGAATTTGGCGGCTACTTCCTCGAGCCCGATAACTTCAATCCCGCTAATCGCGACGTGACGCCGGAGCATATCGTACCGGTCTGGTACTTCACGCCGTATTACGCGATTCTGCGTGCGGTGCCGGATAAATTGCTTGGAGTTGTTTTAATGGGTGCAGCCGTGCTGATTCTGTTCCTGCTGCCGTGGTTGGATCGATCCAGAGTCAAGTCGATTCGTTACAAAGGCTGGGGTAGCAAGATTCTGCTGGTCGTATTCGCGATTGCCTTTGTTCGGCTCGGCATGCTGGGCGTGGCCGAAGGTACTGTAGCGGAGACCAGGGAGTCACGCTTCTGGACGTTTGTGTACTTCGCGTTTTTCGTACTGATGCCGTTCATCACCAAATATGAAAAAACCAAACCGGAACCGGAACGGGTGACGAAATGATGTGGTTTAAAACAAAAAGCGCAATCGCAAAAGCGGCCATACGCGCTGCGATAAGTTCGATCGTACTGATTGCCGGTGCGCCGATCGCGATGGCGGCCGGTGGCCACGAAGGGTTGGAAAAATCCGGCATCAACGTGCAGGACCTGGCCTCGGTACAGCGCGGTGCCGGCTTGTTTATGAATTACTGCCATTCCTGCCATTCGGCTGAGTATATGCGCTATCAGCGGCTGTCTGAAGATCTGGAGCTACCCGCTGAAATGGTCGAAAACAATCTGCTGTTCGGTGAACGTGAAATTACCGATTATATGAAAGCTGCGATTCCGGCCGAAAGCGCAACTGCGTGGTTCGGCAAGAAGCCGCCCGATCTGACGCTCAAGGCGCGTTCGCGCGGACCCGACTGGATCTACACCTTCCTGAAGAGTTATTACATGACCGACGAGGGCTGGAATAACAAGATTCTGGAAAATGCCTCCATGCCGAACGTGCTGTGGGAAAAGCAGGGCATTCAGCGGCCGATTTACGAAAGCTATACCGATGAGGCCGGCGTGGTGCATTCCGAAATTGTCGAGCTCAGGCTCGATCAGGCGGGCCTGCAAACGCCCGAAGAATTCGAGCGTACCGTGCGAGACATCACCGCATTCATGGAATACTTGGCCGAGCCGGCCGTGCTCAAGCGCGAGCGTATCGGCATCTGGGTGCTGCTGTTCATGGTTGCATTTACCTTCATGTTGTGGCTGCTTTACCACGAGTACTGGAAGGATGTAAAGAAGTGATGCCAATTCCTGTTTATACCGCCGGAAGCAATGCATCATGATGACCCTGTACTCTTCCGAGAACTGCCTCGACAGCCATCGCGTGCGCGTGGTGTTGGCCGAAAAAGGCCTGAATGTTGAAATTATTCATATTGAGCAGGATCGCTCGGTGGTCAGTGACCTGGCCGAACTGAGCCCCTATGGTGAGCCGCCGACGCTGGTGGACCGTGATCTGGTCGTCTACGGTACCTGGGTCGTGACCGAATATCTTGACGAGCGCTATCCGCATCCGCCGCTGATGCCGATTGATCCGGTCTCGCGCTCGCGCTTACGACTGGCGCTGTATCGCATCAATCGCGACTGGGTTGAGAATGGCCGCATTATCGAAACTTCGACCGGTGCCAAGCGTGTTGAGACCGCGCGTAAGCAACTGCGCGACAGCATTATCGAAGCCGACCCGCTGTTCAGCCTGTCGCCGTTTTTGCTGAATGATGAATTGAGTCTGGTCGATTGTGCCCTGTTGCCGTTATTGTGGCGCCTGCCGGCGTATGACATCAATCTGCCGCCGAAATCGACCGAGCATATCCATCGCTACATGGATCGCATGTTCAGCCGTGACGCATTTCAGCGCAGCTTGACCGAGGTCGAGCGCGCCGCGCGCGAAGGCTAGCTCAGGTCCCCTGGCTTGAATTCCAGCCGACCCTATCTGCTGCGCGCATTGCACGAGTGGATTGTCGATAACGGTATGACGCCGCAGGTGCTGGTCGATGCCGATAATCCGGATGTCAGCGTGCCCGCCGCGGCACGGTCGTCCGACCGCATCGTACTCAACATTGCTCCGCGGGCCGTGCGCGATCTCGAAATCGACAATGAGTATTTAAGCTTTGTCGCCCGCTTTTCGGGCGTATCACATGCCGTGCTGGTGCCGACTGAAGCCGTGCAGGCGATCTATGCGCGCGAAAACGGCCAGGGCATGATGTTTCCCGATGAACAAGGCCCTGCATCGGGTGACTCGTCAAGCCGTAGTTCTGCCGAAGGTGAGCCTGCCGATGATTCAGGCAGCGATGACAAGTCGGCCAAACGGCCACAGCTCAAGTTGATCAAATAGTTCCATGTTTTGCATCGCGTTGGTCTGCATACTGCCTCGGCGCTAGCGGTTACCGGCACGTTCACGTAGTACGCGGCGTCCCTCAGAGCGACCGGCTTCGCGCCAGCTTGCTCGAAGCTCGGTGTATCTTTCGATCTGTGATAGAGTCATGACTCGCGCCTGTTCGATATGCGCATGCAGATGCGCCGCGCGTACCTGTGCCTGCAGCATGCCAATTTCCAGCAACGCCGCATCCACGGCAGAAGGCTGAACCAGGCCGCCATCAAACAGCGCTTCAAGCCTGCGCTCGGCTTCAATCAGTTCACGTCCGCGTTGTTTCGCCGTGCTGCGCATGCGCTGCATAATCTGTTCGGTCTGCGCGCGCTGCTCGTCGCTAATGCCGAGCTGCTCGGCCATTTCAAGCACATGCATCGGCCCTGGGTAGCCTTTCATGTTGGCAATCCGCGCCAGACCCATACCGCGACCTTCGAGTAAACCATTGAACCGACGCTCAGGCATTGCCTGTAGCGCCTCGAGCTTGTCATTGTCCGATGCTTGCTGCACCTGTTGCGACTGAACAGGCGAGAAGGTTGTAATCAGCCCGGTGCACAGCAACAGAGTGGATGCAATCAGCAGGCTGGACATCCAGCGGGATGCGGGTCTGGTCATGACAAATTCCTTAACGGTGGCCTATGCGATACAAACATAAAACGTGCAGATGACAGTTCGGTTGACCCGTCAGCTTCCGATCTGTGCGTCCAGTATGGCTGCGCGCACCTTCAATGCATCGACGGTTTCGGCTACATCGTGTGCACGCACGATGGCCGCACCGCGATCGGCAGCAAGCAGCGCGGCTGCCACCGATGCGGCAACGCGATTTTCGGCCGGTTCACGCCCGGTAAGCTGGCCGAGCATGGATTTACGTGAGATACCGATCAATAATGGACCGAGTTCGGAAAAGCGTTCGAGCGCGGCCAGCAGGGCCAGATTGTGCTGCAGGGTTTTGCCGAAGCCAAAACCGGGATCAAGCACTACATGGTCGCTACGGATGCCGGCTTTGGCAGCGGCTTGGCTGCGCTCGACAAAGAACTCGAACACTTCATCGACTACGTTGGTGTATTCAGGACTGGCTTGCATCGTACGCGGCTGGCCCTGCATGTGCATGATACAAACCGGCACGCCGAGTCGGGCTGCGGTTTCCATCGCACGGCTTGCGCGCAGGCCATTCACGTCGTTAATCATAGCGGCGCCGGCAGCTACGCTTTGGCGCATGACCTCGGGTTTCATCGTGTCGATTGAGATCGGCGTGTCGAATGATGTGCGCAGCGCTTCAATCACGGGCAGCACGCGGTCGAGTTCCTGTTGTTCATCGACCGGTTCCGCGCCGGGTCGGGTCGATTCTCCGCCGATGTCGAGAATGTCGGCACCGGCCGCGACCAGTGCTGCGGCATGTTTAACCGCATCCTCTGGAGTAACGAACCGCCCGCCGTCGGAAAACGAATCGGGCGTAATGTTGACGATGCCCATCACCAGGGGCTTGCGCGAGCCTGCGGCGTTGTGGATGCGCTCAATCAGTTTCATGCGGGGCATCATACTGCGAATTCTTGTTACAGACAGAAGTCAGAAAACGGAATGCGCATCGATTTCAATGCGGCTATTCTGAGCATCCATCGTTATCAAATACAGCGAAACTATGAACATGACGCTAAGTGCCAAACCACGAGCCGTTACTGCGGATTTGAATATAGATCATTTGCAGTCTGAAACCATTCAGCGTATTGAACACGCTTGTCGAGCGGGTCTTAAGCCCGATGCCTGTGTAGACAACATGGCGCAAGCGGCCGGTTGGAGTACCGGATATTTTCAGCGCCAGTTTCGACAAATGCTCGGTATCACTCCCGGCGAATTCCTGCGCAGTGGCCGGCTGCAGCGATTCGGCGAATTATTGCGTCAAAACCATACAGTCACGCAAGCATTATATGAAGCCGGCTACGGCTCCAGCAGCCGCTCGCATCAAGCTACCGACGAAGGGCTGGGCATGTCACCGGCGCAGGTTCGGCGTGGTGGGCACGGGGTGCGAGTGCAGTATGCATTGACTGACTGCAGTCTCGGCCGCGTGCTGGTGGCGGCAACGGAACGGGGCTTATGTGCGATTCTGCTCGGCCAGAAAGATCAGCTGCTGATTGCAGACTTGCGGCATCGATTGCCCAGGGCCGAATTGAATCAGGCTGGAGCTGAGTTCCAGAACACGCTGAATCAAGTAATCGGCATACTTGATCAAACGTTGCCCGTTCCTTCTGAAATGGATCTGGACCTGATCGGTACTGCGTTCCAGCGCCGGGTCTGGCAGGCGCTGCAGCAGATTCCATCGGGCCGCACCATCACCTACGCCGAGTTGGCCCGAGCGATCGGACAACCGAACTCGCATCGTGCTGTCGCCGGTGCTTGTGGCGCCAATCCGCTGGCCGTAGTCGTGCCCTGTCATCGCATTGTGCGCAGTGACGGTGGCTTGGGCGGTTATCGCTGGGGGCTCGAGATTAAGCAGCAATTGATTCAGCGCGAAGCCAAAGCCGCGCAGGCATAACTCTTATTCTTTAGCCAAACTGAGTTCGATACTGAAATTGACATCCACCCGATTGCGTACGAATTCCGGGTCGGCGAATTCGCCCGTGCCGACGCTGAAGTCCTGACGATTGATTTCAGCTTGGCCCGTCATCTGGAATTGACCTCTGACCGTCAGCGTATCGCCAGCCGCATTGTCGATCTGGAATTGAACTGGCACGCTGGCCTCGATGCCGCGCAGGTTCAGCCGGCCATCAGCGCTAAACCTATCGCCCTGAATCGAAATGGCCTCAGAAGTCCAGCTCGAGGTCGGAAACTGCTCGACATCGAAAAATTCCGGTCCGAGCAGGGCTTCGTCGCGATCGCGGTTGTCGGTATCAGCCGAGGCCATGGCCACTTCAACCACAATCTCGCCACCGTCTGGCTGGTTTTGCGGCATGCAGTAGCGCACCTGAAATTCACCAAAGCCACCGCTGAAGCCTGAGCCTTCGACGGCTGATCTGAAGTTCAGCTCGCCGCTGCTCTGATTACCGATATAGCAGTGCGATTCGGCATTGGCCTGTGCGGCAAAAAATAATGTACTGACAAATACAATCGTTTTCATTCCTGGCATTTCAAAACCTTATTTCCATCCGGGGAATATGCGTTTTAGCACATCGTCCTTCAACACGAAGTGGTGACGCAGCGCCGCCAGCACATGCACAACGACGACGATAGGAATGGCCCAGCCGATGGTTTCGTGCGCGACGTGCATGAAATTTTCGAGTCGTTCGCCGGTGGCAACGAAATCGGGCACATCGACCAGCCCCCAGAATTCCGCGCCGTAGCCGGTGGCCGAGGTGTACATCCAGCCGGTCAGCGGCATCAACAAAATCAGCAGGTACAGCAGCGCATGGGTGAAATTAGCCGCGTTGATTTCCCAAGTGCGCATTGTCGGCGGGTAGGGCGGCGGTTTGTTGAAGGCGCGCCAGGCCATGCGTAGCAGCACCAGCACGAGGATGGTCATACCGATCGATTTATGCGTCGTAACCAGGCTGAACTGCTCACGAATCGAATCGCTATTATCGATCCGCCAGGCCCAGATGTATTGCAGCACGATGCCAGCGACGACGGACCAGTGCAGAAACTGAGCGATGAGTCCGTAGCGACTAGATGTGTTGCTTAGTGAAACGGCCATGGCTACCTCCTTGATGCAATACGGTTAGATTATGCATTGAATATGAAAGAGGCTTGAATGTGACGACACATCATCGACGACACAGGTTGTTATTGATTGGCTTTTGCCTGCTGTTGGCCGGCTGCGCGGTCGACGAGGCCATGCAGCAGCGCGGCAATAGCGCAATTGAGGCCGTTGCAGCCGAATGGCCTGCGCTGGAGCAGCGGTCTGATCACAGCATCATCGAACTTAACCAGACCGAATCGTTTTTGCGTATCGTCGTGCTGCCGGATGGTCGGCTGGCCCGGTTCGGTCATCCGCATGTGATTGGCGGCGCGATCAGCGGCCGGCTCAGCATGGATTCGACCCGAACGGTGGACTGGCTCGATGCGCGCGTCGCCGTAAGTACGCTCGAGGTCGATCGTCCCGAGTGGCGCGCTGCGGAGGGTTTTGAAGCTGAACTTGAGGCTGAGGCCATTGCCGGCACCCGTAAGAACATGCTTGGGCCGAAAGTGCTTGATGCGGTGCAGTTTCCGATGATCGAACTCCGGGCGATTCCTGTCGGCGGTAATGCAGTGTTTCCTGAGATCGATTTGTATGTCCGTTTGCGCGGCGAAACCCGGCGCTTGCCCATGACCGCTGCCATAGAATTTCCTGTTCGTCAAAGCGGTGATACAACAAGCGCAGAATCACAGCTTGAAGGCCGGATGGTCGCCAGCGGTTCAGTCGTAATACGTCAAAGCGATTTCGATATCGAGCCGTTTTCCGCGCTCGCCGGTGGGTTGAGTGTGGCCGATGCGCTGACCGTGCGATATCGGCTGGTGATTGATCTGCCGGCGGAGTGACGCTACTGACGATCGGTCAGCCGCATTCCATGCTGACATGCCCGCAGTGCCGCAGGCGGGCATTTTGTTAAGATGAGCCGCTAACGATATGCCTAACGGATAACAATAATGAATACCACCAACCCGACTAGCCCGGCCGAAGCACCCAAGCGTAACTGGTTTACCCGTTTTCTCGATACGGTCGAATGGCTCGGCAATCTGCTGCCGCATCCGGTTACGCTGTTTGCATTTCTGGCCTTCGGCATGGTTGTGCTGTCTGGGATCTTCGGCTGGATGGGCCTGGCGGTAGTCGACCCGCGGCCGGAAGGCGTCAGTGGTCGTGCTGCCGACGGCATGATTACCGCAGTCAGCCTGCTTAATGCCGAAGGCCTGCGCATGATCATTACCAATCTGGTCAGCAACTTCACTGGCTTTGCGCCGCTCGGCGTGGTGCTGGTTGCGATGCTCGGCGTGGGTGTGGCTGAGAAGTCGGGCATGATTTCGGCGCTTGTGCGCGGCATTGTGCTGAATGCGCCCAAGCATGTAGTTACGGTGGCGATTGTGTTTGCCGGTGTATTGTCGAACACCGCATCCGAAATGGGCTATGTGGTGCTGGTGCCGTTGGCAGCCGCTGTGTTTTATTCGCTCGGCCGGCATCCGCTGGCTGGAATGGCGGCGGCGTTTGCCGGCGTCTCGGGCGGCTACAGTGCCAATCTGCTGATCGGCACAATCGATCCACTGCTGGCCGGCATCACGCAGGAAGCTGCGCAACTGATCGATCCAGACTACACCGTCGTTGCGACCGCCAGCTACTTCTTTATGGTTGTGAGCACCTTTCTGATCACCGTAATCGGCTCGCTGGTTACGATTTACATCGTCGAGCCCAAGTTGGGTCAATACGATGCCTCGGGTGCCGATCCGTCGGTGCTCGACGGGCGCACGATGAAAGCGCTTTCGCCGGAAGAAAAGAAAGGCCTGCTGGTTGCCGGGATCGCCGCGCTGGCCGTGTTCGGCCTGATGGCGCTGACGCTGCTGCCCGAATGGGGCCCGCTGCGCAACCCCGAAGATGGCGACATGATTAACTCGCCCTTCTTCAGGGGTATCGTCGCCTGGATCTTTATCTTCTTCCTCGTCACCGGCTTCGCCTATGGTAAGGTCGTCGGCACGATCAACAACGACCGCGACATTATCGACGGTATGGCCTCGGCCATTGCCACGCTGGGACTGTACATTGTGCTGGTATTTTTTGCCGCGCAGTTCGTGGCGTTTTTCGGCTGGACCAATCTCGGCGCGATCACGGCTGTTACGGGCGCCAATTTCCTGACCGAAATCAACATGACCGGGCCGATCGTATTCGTGTTTTTCATCATCGTCTGCGGCATGATTAACCTGAGCCTCGGCTCGGCCTCGGCACAGTGGGCCGTGACCGCACCAATCTTTGTGCCGATGCTGATGCTGATCGGCTATTCGCCCGAAGTGATCCAGACCGCGTATCGGATTGGTGATTCTTCGACTAATATCATCACGCCGATGATGAGCTATTTCGGCCTGATTCTGGCCTGGGCCACGCGCTACAACCGCAATTTCGGCATCGGCACGCTGGTCGCGACCATGCTGCCGTATTCGATCTGCTTCATGCTCGGTTGGATGCTGCTGTTCCTGCTCTGGACCTTCGGGCTTGATCTGCCGGTCGGCCCGGGTTCGCCGACGTTCTACACCGCCGGCGGCGGATGAGCGTACCCGATATCGTCGAAATCCGGCTGGAGAAATCCCGCCGGATGCTGATCGTCGATTATGCCGACGGCCAGCGCTTCGAACTGCCGTGCGAATACCTGCGCACGCATTCGCCATCGGCTGAAGTCCGCAGTCACGGCCTGTCCGAGCCGAAACTCATGACCGGCAAGGAAAACGTCAACATCAAGCAGATCGAGCCGATTGGTGCCTATGCGGTGGAGCTGCAGTTTGACGATGGCCATCGGACCGGGATTTATTCTTGGGCGTTTTTGTATGAGTTGGGTGTGAATCAGGCTGCGAATCTGAAAAAATATCAGCAGAGATTGATTGAGGCAGGACTCAAGTAGCACAGGTTTACCCGCTGTAACATCAATTCAACGGCATTTCACCGCTAGCGAAGCTGACGGTGAAATGCCGTTGAATTTAAAGAAGAACAAGGTCACAAGC
>JBCCHH010000034.1:0-9077 GCA_039028855.1 Pseudomonadota bacterium
CCTCAACGTCTACCGAATGCAGTTCGATCAACTTGTCAATCGCATTGCGACATAGCTCGCGCACTTGAGATTCATTAAGGTCCAGTCCCCTCGGCATATTGGCGCGCGGAATAATGCCTTCAATGCGATCCATCACATAGAAATCCGAACCAATAATGTCGTGATCGGTGCAGCCGGCCAGCATGTTCGGCACATAGGGATAGACGGGTGCCAGCGCTTTCTGCAGTTCGTATTCGCGAATCACGTTGTGCGCCGACTTGGCTTTAGTGCCCGGCGGAGGGCGACGCAGGATTAAGTCCCGATCGGGATAGCGAACACGATACGTCAGATTGGACGCGCCGCGCGGGAACTGCTCGACCTCGGGCGTGCCGCTCAATCCGTCGATCTGCTGCTTCAGCCAGGCATCCAGCGCCTGCTCGTCAAAGCGATCCTCATCGCGCACCCTGCGCGGCTGGTCGATTACGTCTTGTTTTGTATTCATGTTGTTCTTTGAACCGCAGATTGCGCAGATATACGCAGATTAAAAAAGCCTGAATGCAGAAAAACGATCGCTAAGCAAAGCGCTTCTTGTTTAACTAACTTAAGCGAATCACCAACTCTAACGGTCTTTTAATCCGCGAAATTTGCGTAATCTGTGGTTTCAAGCCTTTAAGTTTCAAGATATTTCTTCAACTCATACCGTGCCACCAAAGCGCGGTGGACTTCGTCGGGTCCGTCGGCCAGGCGCAGGGCGCGGGCGCTGGTCCAGGCCCAGGCCAGCGGGTAGTCTTCACTCATGCCGCCACCGCCGTGAATCTGCATGGCCATATCGATCACATTCTGCGCCATGGTCGGTACCGCAACCTTGATCTGCGATACTTCGTTCATTGCACCGCGAATGCCGTGATGATCGAGCGCCCAGGCGGCTTTCAGCACCAGCAGGCGGGCCTGTTCGATCGCTATACGCGCATTCGCGATGCGCTCGCCATTGCCACCGAGCTTGGCCAGTGGGTGGCCGAATGCGGTGCGCTCCAGCGCGCGTTTGCAGGCGTGTTCGAGCGCCATTTCAGCGAGCCCGATCAAACGCATGCAGTGATGAATACGGCCCGGCCCAAGGCGCCCCTGCGCAATTTCAAAACCACGACCCGGCCCTGCGATGATGGCGGATTTCGGCAAACGCACATCGGTAAACGAAACTTCTCCGTGCCCGTATGGCGCATCGTCATAACCCATGGTGTGCAGCATGCGCTCAATTTCAACACCCGGGCTGTCCAGCGGCACCAGCACCATCGAGTGCTGTTGATGACGCTCGGCTTGCGGGTCGGTCAGACCCATGAAAATCCCGACTTTGCAGTCCGGATGGCCCAGGCCGGTGGACCACCATTTGCGCCCGTTCAGCACCACTTCATCGCCTTCAATTTCGGCCGTGGCCTGCATATTGGTCGCATCGCTCGAAGCAACGTCGGGCTCGGTCATGCAGAACACCGAACGAATTTCGCCGGCCAGTAAGGGTTGCAGCCACTGCTGTTTCTGCTCGTCCGAACCATAGTGATACAGCACTTCCATATTGCCGGTATCGGGTGCATTGCAGTTAAAGAATTCCGGCGCGATGATGGAACCGCCCATGGCTTCAGCCATCGGCGCATAGTCCAGATTGCGCAAACCCGCACCGAGTTCATCATCAGGCAGAAACAGGTTCCACAGGCCTCTTGCGCGGGCCTCGGCTTTAATCTCAGCCACACCCGGCGGCACCTGCCAGCGCGCTTCGCCCGTTTGATGGGCCCAGGCAAAATATTCCGGTTCAAACGGCCGGATGCGCGTATCGATAAATTCGCGCACGACCTGAATCAGTTCCTGCGCGCGTGCTGATGGGGTGAAGTCCACTTTGGTTCCCAGGATTCGGTTTCGGCAAATTATACGTTCAATACTTTTTTACCGCAGATTACGCCGATTACGCAGATGAAGAGCAAAAAACAGTGAGCCGCAAATACACGCAAAATATGCGAATGACATAAGAACTTTGATCGTTAGAAAAGCGTCCTTATATTGGCGATAATTCGCGGTTTTAAAGTTCTCCATCGGCGTAATCTGCGGTTACCTGCTTTTGGCTATTCTCACCCTGCAAATATCGTCTGATTTATAATCGTTACACCAAACTTAAGCCATTAAAGGGTGATGCTCTAATGAAGTCGGTTTTTGCTGCAACGATTGCGATATTCGCGCTTGGTTTGACCACCCAAAGCCTGGCCGCTGATCTGAAAGCGGTCGATCCGTGGATCCCGGAAGCGCCGCCCAGCGCTCGCATGCTGGCGGGATATATGCAGCTGCGAAACACCGGCGATGAAGACATCCGCATCGTCGATGCGCGTTCCAATGCGTTGTTCGGTCGCGTAGAGATTCACCGCAGCGAGACCATTGACGGCATGTCGCGCATGCGTCGGATCCCGGTACTGGAAATTCCGGCCGGTGGCGAGGCGATACTGGAGCGCGGCGGCCTGCATCTGATGCTCATGCGCCCCGAGCGGGTTCCGGTCAGCGGCGAAACGGTAACTATCGAGTTGCTGAATGACGCGGACGAAGTCATCTTGACAGTTGAAGCCGAAGTACGTCCCCGCCCCAGCGAGGACTGATCGACCGCTGCTGGTATCAGCTCACGGCAACGATACGCTGGCCGGCCACGGCCAGCAGTTGCCAACCCTGCCGATCCAGCCCGTCCATACCACCGGTGAAACGGCCGAACGAAGGCAGGATCAGATGCTGATCGCGTAGCGCGAATGCCGGAAGACGGAGCTTTTCACGGCCGCTGCGCAATCGGGCAGCCGGGTGCCAGTGACCCGACAAACCGGCCGGTAGCGTTTCTTTTTCAGCATCGACGGCGTGCACCAGCATCAAACCATCCAGCATAAACGACGCCCCGATACAAGCGATTTTCCAACGCTGCAGCCAGCCTGACAACGCACGATCGTGATTGCCGAGCACCAGTTCGATATGGAGCTGCGCATAGCGCTTGCGCCAGTCCAGCACGATGTCCGGCCATGCGTCGCCGTCGGCGGGCGGCGCATGCACCCAATCGCCCAGCACCAGCAGTTTTTCGGCTGCATGATTCGCCAGCAGTGCATCCAGGGCGTCCAACTCATGACGTAGAACACCATCTGGGATCGACACGCCGTGACGGCGGAACACCTGATCCTTGCCCAAATGCACATCGGCCACGATCAGCAGCTTGCGCGCCGGCCACCAGACCGCGCGTTCGGGCAGCAACTGCAGCTCGACGCTGTGCAACCGAAGCTTCATCGACTCGAGACCCCAGCCGCGGTTTCCAGTTGTCCGAGCATTCGATCAACCCGCGTCTGCCAATCCTCGCTAGAAAGTTGTGAGCGCAGACGATCGGCCCAGAGCGGAAACGCCAGCGGCGTCAGCCGCTCGGGCCGTCGGATCATCAATCGCTGCTCGGCCGCGCGTTCCAGTGCGGCGCGAATACGGCCGAGTTCGAGCTGGCTTTCCAGCACTTCGCGCCGGGCCTGTTCCAGCAGCAGATGATCGGGATCGTGTTGCTTCAGCACGTCGAAGATCAGTCCGCTGGAAGCCTGCAGATGGCGTACCGGCTTGCCGCGGCCGGGAAAACCCTGCTGCACCATGCCGGCCACCCGCGCGATATCGCGGAAACGATACTTGGCCATATTGGCCGCGTCGAGGCTGTGTTCGATATCGTCGGTCAGATGGTCGATTGTCAGTACATCGCGCCAGTCGGCTGCTTCCAGTTCGATCGCTTTGGCGCTGAGCAGCTCGATGCCGTAATCGTTGACCGTGATCGAAAAGGTAACCGGCTGCAGTCGCGAAATTCGAAACGCCAGTAGAGCAGCCAGACCTTCATGCGCGAGCCGACCGGCAAAGGGGTAGACGAACCAGTGCGCACCATCGCGGCTTTGCAACTGCTCTATTAAAAGATGCCCGCGACCCGGCATGGCCGACGCGCGCTGCTGCAATGCGATCAATGGCGCGATACTTTCCGATTCCGGCGTCGGATGCGCGCAGCCTGCGACGTACTCGTCAAACAGCGCCAGCATGCCGTCGGCCAGCAGCGTCGACAGCGGCATGCGACCGCCGGCCCAACTCGGTACCGTGGCTTTTTTCGAACTGGCCTTGCGCACATAGGCCGTCATATCGCGCACCCGCACCAGTTCCAGGCTGCGCCCGGCAAAGATGAATCGCTCGCCCGGCCGCAGCCGGGTAATAAACCGTTCTTCAACCTGGCCCAGCGCAGCACCCTTGACGAAGCGCACCTGCAGCGCGCCGTCGGCCGTAATCGTGCCGATGTTCAGCCGGTGCAGCATGCCGATGCGTCGATCCGTCACGCGCATGCGTCCATCCACGCGCTCGACCTTGTGGAAATTCGGATAGGCCTCAAGCGCCGGTCCGCCGCGCGTAATGAAATCCAGCGTCCATTGCCACTGCTGGCGGCTCAAGTCGCTGAAAGCCGGACTGGTCCGGACTTCATCGAACATGCGATCCGGCTCAAAACCACCGCCGAGTGCAATCGTGACCAAATGCTGCGCCAATACGTCCAGCGCCAGCCGAACCGGTTCGCGCGCTTCGACCTTGCCCTGCCACAAACGATTGCGAACCGCGGCCAGTTCGATAATCTCCAGCGCATGCGTCGGTACGCAGACGATACGGGCACAACCGCCGGGCTGGTGGCCGGCGCGGCCGGCACGTTGAATCAATCGCGCAATGCCTTTCGGGCTGCCGATCTGGATGACCTGATCGACCGGTGAAAAATCCACACCCAGATCGAGACTGGACGTCGCGACCACGCATTTCAGCCGACCCCCGGCCAGGCCCTGTTCGGCCAGGTCGCGCAGCTCACGATCAATCGAACCATGGTGCAATGCGATGGTTTCAGGCTCCGTGCTGACCGACTGGATCGCGCCGAACCAGTTTTCCGCCTGATTGCGCGTGTTCGTGAACACCAGCGTCGAGTCCGATTGTTCAATGCGGTCGACCACGGCTCGAAGTTGAGGCAGGCCCATGCGCCCGGCCAGCGGGAATCGTTCGACCGAGTCCGGCAATAACGTGTCGATTTCAATCGG
Source organism: Pseudomonadota bacterium (assembly GCA_039028855.1). Classification (GTDB taxonomy): domain Bacteria; phylum Pseudomonadota; class Gammaproteobacteria; order Xanthomonadales; family Wenzhouxiangellaceae. The sequence continues at coordinate 5,070 of JBCCHH010000034.1, forward strand.
CCGGTCGATGCGGCCCTGGATGCATAAACCGGGTCGATCGACATCCTGCTCATCGGCCGTCAGCAGGCCGGCCAGCGCGTCGTCCAGATTACCGATCGTCGCCGACAAGCCCCACACCTTCAGGCCCGGGTTCAGCGCACGCAACCGAGCCAGTGAAAGCTGCAGCAATACACCGCGCTTGCTTGACATCAGCTCATGCCACTCGTCGATAAACACCGCCTTGAGCCGACTCATGCGTTTCGATCCATCGGCGTAGCTCAACATCAACGACAGACTTTCGGGCGTGGTGACCAGTGCAGGAGGCGGTTGTTCGAGCAGCTTTTTGCGCCGATAGGCCGAGGTATCGCCGGTGCGCAGGGCAACGGCATCGGGCATGCGTAAACCTTCCAGCGGCCGATTCAATGCACGGCAGGTATCGGCCGCCAGCGCGCGCAGCGGTGTGATCCAGAGCATGCTCAGCCCACCGCCTGACGAGTCTTGAGCAATCAGTTCATTGACCGCCCCACCCCAGGCCGCCAGCGTCTTACCGCTGCCGGTCGGCGCGTGAATCAACCCGCTTTGTCCCTCGGCATAGGCCTGCCAGGCCTGGCGCTGAAAATCCAGCACCGGCCAGTCCTGCTGATCAAACCAGCGCTCAATCGGCAAGCAATCGTTCAAGGTCGTGCAGCCGGTCGGCCTGTTCCATCGTCAAATCCCGACGCCAGCGATGAATGCGCGGGAAGCGCAGCGCGATACCGGATTTATGCCGGCCGGAGCGTGCAATGCCCTCGAACGCGAGTTCGAACACATGCACGGGATCGACCGAACGCACCGGTCCGAACCGTTCGCGCGTGTGCGCGCGAATCCAGCGATCCAGTTCGTCGATTTCCGCCTGATTCAGACCGGAATACGCCTTGGCCACCGGCACCAGGCCGTCGTCGGAATGCACCGCGAAGGTGTAGTCGGTAAACAGTCCGGAGCGTCGACCGTGGCCCGGCTGAGCGTACAGCAGCACGCCGTCGAAGGTATACGGCTCGACTTTCCACTTCCACCAGTCGCCGCGCTTGCGGCCATGCTGATAGATGGAATCCAGACGTTTGAGCATCAGACCCTCGACGCCGCGCTCGCGGCTGGTCTCGCGCAATGCAGCCAGCTCCTGCCAGTGCCCGAACTCGATCGGTGCAGGCTGAATCAGCGCCGAGTCGCTACCGGCCAGCATCCGCTCCATGCACTGCAGGCGCTCGACCAGGGGCCGCGAGCGCCAGTCTTCCCCCTCGGTTTCGAGCAAATCGAAGGCGAGAAACGCAACCGGCGCTTCGGCCAGCGTCTTGGCACCGGGTGTGCGCCGGCCGATACGCCGCTGCAGCGTCGAAAACGGCAGCGGTCGGGCGTCGCCCTGCGCGTGACGCCAGGCCAGAATCTCGCCGTCCAGTACCAGCCCGTCCGGCAGCGATTGCGCCGCCTGCTCGATTTCGGGAAAGCGCCCGTCCAGCAAATCCTCACCGCTTGACCAGATGAAAAGCTCTCCATTACGTCGAATCAACTGGGCGCGAATGCCGTCCCATTTCCATTCGGCGCGCCATTCGTGAGCATCGCCTAACGAATCCGGGTCTTCTTCCAGCGGCGAGGCGAGAAAAAACGGATACGGCGTCGAGGCGTCGATATCCTCATCGCCCTGCTCGGCAATCAGGCGGCTGAAATTCTCCGCCGTCGGCTGCCAATCGCCCATCATGCGGTGCGCAATCAAACCGCTGTCGACACCGGCCAATTCGGCCAGTGCGCGCGTGACCAGACGCTTCGACACGCCGACGCGTAAGGCGCCGGTAATCAGCTTGTTGAACACAAACCGCGCCGTGCCCGGCAGCGTCTTCCAGCAGTCCAGCACCACCGCTTTGCGCACTTCGTCCTCCATGCCGCTCAGCGGACGGATGGTGTGCTCGACCATAACCCGCAGCGCCGGCAAGGTCTGCTCGGCCTCGTTCGGTTCGGGCGTCAACAGCGCCATCGTTTCGGCCAGATCGCCAACGTGCTCGTAGCTGTCTTCGACCAGCCAGTCGGGCAAACTCGCATATTCGGCCGTCCAGGCACGCAATTCAGACGTTTTAACCAGACGCTTGAGGCGCTGGCCGGTCAGAAAAAACACCGCCCAGGCCGCGTCATGTGGCTCGGCTGCGCGGAAATACTCAACCATGGCGCGCTGCTTGGCCAGCGTCGAGGTGGTCGCATCAAGCGCTTCATACAAACCCACAAAGTCTTTCATGACTGCTCGCTCAGACTGGCGCGTAGATTCCAGCTTTCGGCCTGAATACCTTTTTCGTTCAGATACCCGGCCAGCGCCTCGCCGTTACCGTGGATCGTAATCACGCGTTGCGCACCCACGTCCTTGACGGTGCGCACCAGATCGGGCCAGTCGGCGTGATCGGACAGCACAAAACCGCGATCGTAACCTCGCCGACGGCGATGGCCGCGAATCCGCATCCAGCCGGAAACGAATCCCGAGCTATGCTTAGGAAAACGCCGCATCCACGGCGAGCCAGCCGCCGACGGTGGCGCCAGGATCAGATCGCCCTGAAATTTGTAGCCCTTCTCCGCTTCGGAAACGAGCTGCGTCTGCGGCAGCTCGACACCAGCCTCTCGATAGGCCGTAATCAACGGTTGCATCGCGCCATGCACCCAGATCGGGCGATCCGTGCGCTCGTCATTTTTGCGTCTCGCCAGTTCAGCCATCACACGCTGCGCTTTGCCCAGCGCATAGCAGAACAACACGGCCGGACGATTCTGCTCCCTGCACTGACGCCACCAGTCTTCGATCTGATCGATCACCTGTTGAGTGTCGGGCCAACGATACACCGGCAGGCCAAACGTGCATTCGGTCAGCCACACATCGCACGGTGCCGGCTCGAACGCCGCACAGGTCGGATCCGGCGACCGCTTGAAATCGCCCGACACACCCCACACACCCTGCCCCGTCTCAATCCGCACCCAGGCCGAACCCAGAATATGCCCGGCCGGAAACAGCGTCACACGCGTATCGCCCAGCTCGAACGGTAGGCTATACTCATGCGCCTGATGCAGATCGACCGAACCCACCCGCGCTTTCAGCACCGGCAAGCCGGAAATGCTGCCGTGATATTCACCCGATCCCGAACGCGCATGATCAGCATGTGCGTGCGTAATCACCGCACGCGATACGGGTTTAAGCGGGTCGATCCAGAAATCGCCGGCGGCGCAGTAGAGTCCGCCGGCGGACGGGGTTAATACTTTGTTTGGCATTGGGTGAGTATGGATGAACTTAGGTAAAAGTGGCGTGGTTGGATTTGGTTTCTTTTGATTGAAGGGCTTTTCGACAATTAATGGTCTTCAGCATCAAAATCAAAGGCGTTTCGTCGCTCGCTGCGCAAGCTTGCACGACCTACTTTTTGGCTAAAAAGTAGGCAAAAAGCTTTCCGCGACTTCACCGCCCAGCTTCGCTGGGTTCCCTGCAGTGCTCAATTCAGTCAGGAACCGCCGAACTCGCTTCGCTCAAACATGCGGCGGTTCTTTGTCTGACTGAGTCTCCGCGCTTCGGCGGCTCACACGCTCAACAAAGTCAAAAACAACAGCTCCGAGGTTTGCTTAGTTCAGATATAAGCCGAAAGCTACCGATAACACCCATAGCTATCAAATCATGGGTGTCCACGATCAATTTGATGAGTCACCAACGCCCCCTGTAAACTCGAACTCGTAACTCATGCAAAGTCCTTCTCCATAAGCGAACGTGACTTCGTAGGTACTTCCCTCGTCTAAATTGACTATGCCGACAAAATGTGGGGTTCCCGAAGAATCAACCGATGAATGAACAGATCGTGATTTTATTTCGCCGCTCGAAAAGACACTGAAAAGCCCATGGGAAAATGGCTTATCCTTGTATTGCTTCGGTGCAAAGATGCTGATCTTAGAACATTGATCACACAAATCGGAACTCTCGGTGGTGAGTTCAAATCCTTGAACAGAATCACTCAACACTTGTTCAGGACCAGTAATGCATGC
>JBCCHH010000035.1:0-8958 GCA_039028855.1 Pseudomonadota bacterium
ACCACGCTATCGACCAATCTGTCCGCCGCGCTGGCCTGGGAGGGTCATCAGGTTGCGCTGGGCGATCTGGATCCGCAACAGTCCTCAGCCGACTGGGGCGTGGCGCGACCCGAAGAGTATCCGCACATCACCCATCTAAACGCGGCCGATGGCCCGATCCGCGCACCCAGAGGCACGGAGTATTTGATTCTCGACTCACCCGCCGGCATCCGCGGACCCGAGCTGGCACAGCTTGCCAAACGTGCGCAAACCATTCTGGTACCGGTATTGCCGTCGTTCATCGATATGCGTGCCGGATACCGATTCCTCGGCCATTTGTTTACGCTCAAGCCCATTGCCAACGGCGATGCCAAGGTCGGGCTGGTCGCGAATCGAGTCAAGCCGCATACAATTATCTACCGTGAGTTGCGTGGTTTCCTCGGCGACTACAAAGCACCCATCGTCGGCCATCTGCGCGATTCGATGAACTACGTCCGCGCATTTGAAAGCGGGCTGTCGGTCAGCGATCTGCCCGCCTATCTGGCGCAGCAGGACTGGGACGAGTGGTCGATGATTCTGGAATGGCTTAATAGCCGCAAATCGCGGGGAAAAGCATGACGGATCTGCTCGCGCAGGTGATTTCGCGCATGGCAGATCCGGCTTAGATGGCAGACGCCTACGTGCAGGTGGGGACAAACATCAGTATTGGAATTTTGCGGTATGGCTAAAGAACTCCCGCTCGCGGCCGAAAAGCGTGAACTGGCTGTGCATGTGCGCGCAGGCAGCGGCCTCATTGTGATCGAAACCATTGACGAGCCGCGTGCAATTGAGTTGTTCAACCACGTGGCCCATCACGTGACTCGACCGCTTTTTCTGTGGACGGCCGCGCGCGGACTGAGCCGCATCGATCTGCAAAGCGGCATCAGCGGTAACTTCGACAAGCCGCTCGATGTATTGCGCCATATCGACCAGCGCAACGATGCGGCGATTTTCATGCTGGCCGATTTCGATGCGTTTCTCGACGATCCGGTGATCGCCCGGCTGGTGCGTGAAATCGTGCGGCCGCAGGACCAGCCCGGTCCGACCCTGGCGCTGATCGGCGCAAGCGTCAAACTGCCCGATGCGTTGCGCGCACGTGCCGTGCGCTTCGATCTGCAGGCACCTGCGGTTGAGGAACTCGAACAGATGATTCGTGAAGAAGCGCAAAGCTGGAATGCTGCGCACGGCCGACACAAAACAAGCGTCGATACGGAGCTACTCGACCGACTGATCGATAACCTCTCTGGTCTGACCATGAAAGACGCACGACGGCTGACGCGCAATGCGATTCACGACGATGGCCTGCTTGACAACGCTGATCTACCCAATCTCATGAAGGCCAAGTTCGACTTGCTCGATCCCGATGGCGTGCTGTCCTTCGAGATGGAAACCGAGCGCTTCAGCAACGTCGCCGGAATGCCGAATCTCAAGCGCTGGCTCAATCAGCGTGCCAGCGTGTTTCAGGCAGCCGAACCGCCACCGGGCCTAACGCCGCCGACGGGCATTTTGTTACTCGGCGTACAGGGTTGCGGTAAATCACTGGCGGCGCGCGCCGCGGCCGGGCATTTTCAGGTGCCGCTGCTGCATCTGGACTGCGGCGCGCTGTTCAATCGCTTTCATGGCGAAAGCGAACGCAATCTGCGCGAATCCCTGAAAAGTGCAGAGCTGATGGCGCCGTGCGTGCTGTGGATTGATGAAATCGAGAAAGGCCTGGCCGTCGGCGACAACGACGGCGGCACCTCGCGCCGCATGCTCGCTACGCTGCTGACCTGGATGGCCGAACGCAAGAGCCGCGTCTTTATGGTCGCGACGGCCAACGACATCCAGGCGCTGCCGCCGGAGCTGGTCCGCAAGGGTCGCTTTGACGAAGTCTTTTTCGTGGATTTACCGGATGAAGCCACCCGCGGCGAAATTCTGGCCATTCACCTGAATCGGCGCGAGCTCAAGCCTGAACTCTACGACCTCGAGATTCTGGCCCGCGTCAGCCATGGCTTTTCCGGCGCAGAGCTCGAGCACGCCATTGTCGCCGGCCTGTATGAGGCGCATGCCGAGCAGTTGCCGTTAAGCAATGAACACATCGCCGATGCCATTCGCGCCACGCGGCCGCTGTCGACCATGATGGCCGAGCCGATTGCCGAACTCCAGCACTGGGCCGAATCGCGCACCGTCAAAGCCTGACATATCGGCCGGCGGTCTGTTGCTCAGTCAACCCAGTCGCCGCGCAAACGGCCGAAGAACGCAGCGCGCTCGGCTTCGGTCACGCGCGCCGGCCGCTCGAATGCAACCGGCTGGTCGGGCCGATCCGGGTTGAACCGGATGCCCCATAGCGGCCGCTGGCTGGCCGGATCAATCGCATAGCGAAAATCGCCGATAAACCAGCTTCGCTGCTGATCGCGATCACCCTCATACGGGAAATAACGAAACGTCCAGCCATCCGAAAAATGCGCAAAGCGTTCGAGATCACTGCGCAATCTTGTTCTTGGCTCAAATTCAGATGGATCGACTCGCTGCACGCTCGAACCGGGCCAGACTATGCTCTGCCGGGTGGGCACAATCCGAACCGCAACGCTGTGCAGCAACTCGCCGTCATCGACCAGGCCGCGCCATAAAACCAGATTCGCAAATGCCGGTTTGGCAACCACTCGTTCGGCCATAATCCCGCTGGCTTCAGCCCAGTGCGCGACAATATGTTCTGCTCGATGCTGCTGCACAGCACCCCAGCCTAAATAAAACACCGCCCACAGTGCCGCAGTGCCAGCCAGCAAACGACTGTTCCGCCATAGTGCCAAGCCCAACAGCAATATCAGCGGCATGGTAAACAGCGGGTCGATCACGCTGATCACGTTCCAGGCGATACGTTCATGCGAAAACGGCCACAGCAGGTGGGTACCGTAGGATGTCATGGCATCCAGCAAGCCGTGTGAGGCAAAACCGAGCAATGACCACAGATACACGCGCGCAAATAGCGGCACGGCCTGATCGCGCCAGCGGCCATACCACTGCACAAACGGCCATAGCAGCAGTGCCACGAGCAGCGCACCGACCGGCACAAAGGCCAGGGCATGAGTGAAATGGCGATGATATTCAATCGCCAGCAGGCTGTCTGATGACGATCGGATCAGCACGTCCAGATCGGGCGCCATGCCGGCGACCAGGCCGACAACGGCCGCTTGTTTCATGTGCCTGCGACGACCGCCGGCCTGCGCGCAAAGCGCGCCGACCAGACCTTGTGTAACCGGGTCCACCGTGCTGATATCCTAGTTGCTGATTCGTTTCAGAGTGTATGCCAAATGATGTTCAAGCCCGGTGTAATCATGACAAAAGCCCAGCAAGCCATCGCCTGTTCAGTACTGCTGCTGATGCTTGTCGGCTGCGCCACGCCTGTGCCCGATTGTGCCGGGCAAATCGAGTCGGCAACGAACCAGGGCCGTCTCGGTCAGGCACTGTCGGCCGATGTGCCGGCTGCCTGCAGCGCAGAAGCCGAGCTGGCCTGGCAAACCGCCCTAAGCGAATTCTGTTCGCCACAGACCGGCTTCGATACCGCCTATCGCGGCCAGCCTCAAGCCACGTCGTGTCGACAGAACGCCTATATGAACGCTTATAGCCATGGCCGGATGTTGTTTGAACTGCAAACCGAGCAGGCCGAGCTGGAACAGCGCATCGCCGAACTCAGCCGCATACCGGATGGAAATACCGCCAAGCAGCAGCGCGAGTTAACCCGGCTGCGCAACCGGCTGATTACGATTCAGCGCGACCTGCCCGAATGGCTCACCCTGGCCCGGCTCGAAGGTTTTTTAGCGCCTGCGGCCGTGCCGGATCAACCGGCGACGACCGATTCACAGTAGCCCTTTCTTAGCGAGCTTAAGTGGCCAAACTACAGCGGCGGCTCGCACAGGCAGTGTGCCATGACATCCGGCAGGCCGGATTTTGGCTGACCAGCCGCAGCAATTTGATTGAGCTGTTCGAGCATGCCCAGATACAAGTCTCGACCCATCCAGCGTACCAACATCGGCGGCTCGAACTCGAGGCCGGCCTGAGCCAGCGCTGCGCTGCCCATGTCCGCTAAAAACTGTTCGAACGAACTTAACTCCTGCTGCACATAGACCGTGCTGAAATCTTCTCCGAGCCCGGCGATACGCGCAGCAGCAGCAGCGGCTTCCTGCAGCGTGCCGATCTGATCAACCAGGCTACGTTCGAGCGCCTGATTGCCCGTCCAGACCCGACCTTGGGCGACGGTATCGACCGCATCGAAACTCATATCGCGGTACTCGGCAACCAGTCCGATAAACTCCTGATAGCCGTTTTCAATCACGCTTTGAAACGCACGCTGGGCCGCTTCCGACATCGCCATATCCGAACGGAACATGCCCGACAGCGGCGTGGTACCGAAGCCGTCGGTATTCACGCCAATCTTGGCGAGCGTATTCTGGAACGTTGGGAAGAAGCCGAAGATGCCGATCGAACCGGTAATCGTGTTCGGGTACGCCCAGACCTCATCGGCACCCATCGCAATCCAGTACCCGCCCGAAGCGGCAACATCACCCATGCTCACCACCACCGGCTTGCCGGTTTCTTTGAGTGCCAACAGTTCCTGCCGAATGACTTCAGACGCAAACGCACTGCCGCCACCCGAATCGACGCGCAGCACTACGGCACGAATATCATCGTCATCGGCCGCATTGCGAATCAGACGCGCAGTGGAATCAGCGCCAATCATGCCCGGCGACTGGTTACCTTCGACAATGCTGCCTGAGGCGACAATAATCGCCACCTCGTCCTGGCCGATTGCGGGCGCGCGCGGCACCTGCAAATAGCTGTCCATATCAATCTGAACAAAGACGGTGTCCTCGTCCGGCGCACCGGTTTCGGCCAGCTCCAGGCGTGCTTGCGGACGCGAAACCAATCGATCGATCAAGCCTGCTTCCAACATGGCCTCGGCTACGTTGCCATCGGCCTGCTCGACCAGCTCGACCTGGTTGTTGATGATGCTGGTGAGACGCTCAACCGGCATGCCGCGATGACGGGCAATCATGGTCAGATACTGCTGCCATAAGTCGCCAACAAAAAATTCGCCCGCCTCCCGAGCAGCTTCGGACATATCGTCTCGAATAAACGGTTCCATGGCCGACTTAAATTCGCCGACGCGAAACAGATTCACGTCCACTTCAAGCTTTTCCAAACCTTCACGGTAGTAGTTGCGAAAATAGGAAAAACCCTCGAGCAGCATGATGCCATCGGGGTGCAACCAGATTTCATCCGCCAGCGCCGCCAGGCCATACTGACTATGGGTGATAAAGCTAGCGTAGGCAACCACCGGCTTGCCCGATTCACGGAACCGGTCGAACGCCGCCGACAGCTCAGTCATCGTACCCGGCGACATGCCCTGCAGTGAATCGGTGCGGATCAGCACTTGTGCGATATTGTCATCTTCAGCAGCCAGCTCGAGCGTGCGCAGCAAATCACGCAGCCGCGTTTCCGGCAGCTGCTGACCTAAGGCTTCGTTTAAGGCGCGCTCCGTCGGTGTGCCCGTGTATTCTTCAACGATCAGGCCGTTGGGGTTCAACACCAGCGTGCTGTCGGCTTCAACCATGATGGCATCGCCGGAGAAGAAGATGGCACGCAAAATCAACGCCAGCACGATCAGGAACAGGATGTTGAACACTGCCATGCGGAACGCAGTCAGGCCATTCCAGAAACCACGCCAGATGCGCACGAGCAGATTTGAAGATTTTTTCTCGGACATTGTTTTATTTCCTATTGCAACTCAGCGGCCTGCCGCAGGTTTGTGATTCATTCGTATTTAACTGTTATCTATTGTGCGATGCCCGATGTGAATGCACAAGGGCCATTAGTCAGGCTCGAATCAAGGCTCGCGTTTGTCGCATGAATCGCGTACACAGCAGAACTGCTGCCATCGTCAGACCCGCAATCATGCCATACCACATGCCGTGCGGGCCGAAGTCTTCGCGGAAGGTCAACCACCAGCCGATGCTCATACCCACGAGCCAGTACGACAAAATGCTATAAACCATCGGCCAGCGCGTGTCTTTCAAGCCCCGCAAAGCGCCGGCTGCGGCCGCCTGCATGCCATCAGCGACCTGAAATATTGCCGCCAGCAATAGGAGCTGCGCAGCCAGCGCAATGACTTCAGGGTCCGACATGTACAAACGCGCAATCACCTCTGGAAAGGTGAACATGATAAAGGCGGAAAAGCTGCCAAACACCACCGCCATACCGATACCCACCAAGCCTGCTGTGCGTGCCGCCTGCGGTTCACCACGACCAATCGCATTGCCAACACGCACGCTGATCGCACCGGCCAGGCCCAGCGGAACCATAAACGCCATGGCCGAAAAGTTGATCGCAATCTGATGCGCCGCAATCGGCAGTGCACCAAGCGTACCGATCAGCAGGGCCGCGCCGACAAACAGGCTGCCTTCGAAGAAAATCATGATGCCAATCGGCAGACCGATTTTGAGCAGGCCGCCGATCTCACGCCAGTTCGGTCGGCTGAAACGAGTGAACAGGGCAAACTCGCGATAGTAATTTTTGTAACGAATGTACAGCGCCAGCATAAGGAGCTGTGCCCAGAAGATGATTGCCGTCGCCCAGCCGCAGCCGACCGCACCCATCGCCGGAAAACCGAGCTTGCCGAACATCAGAATGTAATTCAGCGGGATGTTCATGGCAATGCCGAGCAGGCCGATGTACATGGTCGGCCGCGTCATACCCGTACCTTCGGAAAAAAAGCGCAGTACCAGTGCCAGACAAAAACCCGGCGCGCCCCAGGACAATGCGCGCAGATACTCCAGTGAAAGCGTTGCTACCTGGGGCTCGACATCGAGCCAATGCTTAATCCAGCCAGCGCTGCGCATGGCGATAAACATCAGTGCACCCAAGATCAGCGCAATCCACAGCGCCTGGCGGGTCGATTCGCCAGCCTGCACCCGCCGCCCTGCACCGTCGAACTGGGAGACCACAGGCGATACCGTCATCAGCACACCGAGTACAAACAGCATGCCGGCCGCCCAGATCGAGGAGCCGATCGCAATCGCGCCCATATCGATACGGCCGAGCCGGCCGGCCATAACCGTATCGACAAAGTTCATGCCAAAGCCGGTGAGCTGACCGATAATCAGCGGCATGGCCAAGACCAGCGTACGCCACACTTCATGCGGCAAGCCCTGCCCGGCCGGGCGCGGTGGTTGGGGAATGCTGTAGGACACAAGCGGTAACCTGGGGCAAAAATGAAAACAAAACCGCATCGCCGATGCTGCGATGGGTAACTAAACGAAAAGATTAACTGCGATGGTAAACGAGATCAGCGCTGCAAAACCGTTTCAGCGTCGATTTCTTTACTACATCTGCTGTGCTCATCAAGCCGATCTGGATCAAATCGCAGAAGTCAGCGATACTGCGATTCCAACCAGGCATACATCGCGCGAATACCCTGCGCTTCACCGCCGGCCGGCCGACCGGGTCGGTGGCCGACGTTCCAGGCATACACATCAAGATGCAGCCAGTCGATCTCGTCATCAACGAAATGATCGAGAAACAGCGCCGCCGTCAGGCTGCCGCCGAAGTTGCTCGTGCCGGTATTGGACAAATCGGCAATTTTGGGCTGAATCTGTTTGCGATACGGCTCATACAGCGGCATGTGCCAGAGCGGGTCGTCCAGTTCAAACGACAGATCCTGAATCGCACGGGCAATCTGGTCGTCACGCGCATATAGCGGCGGCAGATCTTCGCCGAGCGCTATGCGGGCCGCACCGGTCAAGGTGGCAAAATCGATGATGCGCTCAGCGCCTTCTTCACTGGCTAAGGTCAGTGCATCGGACAACACCACCCGGCCTTCGGCGTCGGTATTGCCGATCTCTACCGTGGTGCCGTTGCGCGTGGTCACGATATCCGACGGCCGATAGGCGTTACCGGCAATCGCATTTTCCACCGCCGGGATGTACACGCGCAGGTGCACGGGCAGTTTGAAGCGCATGATCAGCTCGGCCAGGCCAAGCACGTGCGCAGCACCTCCCATGTCTTTTTTCATCAGCACCATGCCGGCACCGGGCTTGATGTTGAGCCCGCCCGAGTCGAAGATCACGCCCTTGCCAACCAGCGCCAGCGGCGGATGATTCTTATCGCCCCATTTCACGCAGACTAAGCGCGGCGCGCGGCTGGCGGCTTGACCGACCGCATGGATGGCAGGAAATTCTTTTTCCAGTTGTTCGCCTTCAATCACCGTGAAATCGGCCTGATTACGCTCGGCCAGTTCGTTCGCAATTTCGGCCAACTCAGCCGGACCTAAATCGCAAGCCGGCGTGTTGACCCAATCACGCACGCGGAAACTCGCATCGCGCAGGATCTCTACACGTTGACGCAAGGCATCGTCGAGTATCAGCTGACAGTTCGGCCACTCAGAGGGCTTATAGCGATCGAATTGATAATGGCCGAAGGCCCAGCCCAGCGCGAGCTTTTCACGCACGCCATGACCGAACTCGGCAGCGGCATCAATTTGATACAAACCGCCGTTCAGCCTGGCCGGCAGCCCGGCCAGTGTCCACAGATCCGGTTGCTGTTCGTACCCGACCAGCACCACTTGCGGATTGCCGTCATCACCCGGTACAACCAAATACTGCCCGGGCCTGGCTTTGAACCGGTTGGTCTCCAGCCACTGGCGCTGAAACGCATCGGCTGATTCCAGCCAGACATCAAGACCGGCCGCATCCAACAGGCGAATCGGACAAGCTTCACGTTCGATACTGATGCTGGCAAACATGGTGTATTCCTGATTCAGCAGGGTTCTAGCTTAGAGCTGCTTGCGCATGGCATCGAGTTGGTCTTTAAGCCCCTGCGGCACGCGCGGCTCGAAATCGGCCATATATTGCTCAACGCCATCGAGCTCAGCCTGCCACTCACTCGGCTCAATTGCAAGCAAGGTGG
>JBCCHH010000036.1:0-8805 GCA_039028855.1 Pseudomonadota bacterium
CTTCCTTTGTTAATGGAAGAGCGGGATGGGCGTCGTTTCCTTGTCGGGCACCTGATGAAGAATTTGGATCATCACAATGCATTTCTAAAAAACCCACAAGTGTTGGCTGTTTTTACTAGCCCGAATGTTTATGTCAGCGGGTCCTGGTACTCCAATCCCTATACGCCGTCTACTTGGAATTACATGAGCGTGCACGCCAAAGGCATGATGCGGTTTGTTGACGAATCTGAATTGAAGCGAATTCTCAGAAAAACCACGCTGCACTTTGAAAGCGATGATGAAGGTTCCCCAACTACCTTTGATCAGCTGCCTTCAAGCCTGACGGATAGATTGGTGAAGATGATTGCTGGATTTGAAATCGAGATTTCCAGTTTGAAAGGTGTATTCAAACTCAGTCAGGACCGAGATGAGGATAGTTATCAAAGAATCATCGAAAAGCTGCGTACAAAGAACGAGGCTGCGCGGTTTATTGCTGCCGAAATGGAAGAGCGCAAGGACTCGGTTTTTTCTTAATGAAGCTAAGAGTCAGTCAAACGGCGGATGGCACAAGAGTAATATGATACTTGCATTTATCAACCGATAGTAATCCCTTCGCCAAAGGCCAAAGTGCTTTCCGTAAGCGCTTGCAGGTCATAGCCTCCTTCAAGCGAGGCGACTAAACGTCCTTTGCAGTGCTTTTGTGCGACTTTGTGCAGTTGATGCCCAATCCAGTAGAAGTCTTCATCCTTGAGATCCAACTGAGCCAACGGGTCGCGCCAGTGGGCGTCGAAGCCGGCGGAGATGAGGAGGAGGTCGGGCTGGAAGCGTTCGATATCGGGGATCAGATGATGCTGCCAGGCGTCGCGGAATTGGTTGCTGCCGGAGCCGGGCGGTAGTCCGATGTTTCGGATATTGTCTGCTTGCGGTTGATCGGGCGTGCCGGTGCCGGGATAGAGCGGGTGCTGGTGGCTGGAGGCGAACAGTACGCGGTGGTCATCGACGAATATCTGTTCGGTTCCGTTGCCATGGTGGACGTCGAAATCGCAGATCGCGACGCGCTGAATGTCGAACGATTTCAGCGCACGTGCGGCGGCCACAGCAATGGAATTGAAGAAGCAGAAGCCCATGGCGCGATTGGATTCTGCGTGATGGCCGGGTGGGCGCACGATGGCGAATGTGGAGCGACCTGGCCTGCTCAGTGCAATATCGACTGCCTGACAGGCCGCACCTGCGGCCAGTCGTGCGGCGTGGATGCTGCCGACGGCGGCATGCGTATCGGCATCCAGTACTTCAGTTTGCTGAGTTTTGTTGACGCTGGCTTCAGCGCGCTCGATTTGCGCCAGATACTCAGCGTCATGCACCCGCGCGAGGTCGGCTGCGTCGACGATTTCGGCTTCCAGCAATTCGATGTTTTTGATCTGCTCGATACCGCGCAACGCGGCGGCCAGCCGTTCGGGCCGTTCTGGGTGACTGGCGTGTGGTCGGTACAAGCTGCAGTCATTGTGGGTGATAACGGTCAGCGAAGACATAGGAGCTAATTCAGCGCTTGCGTTCGTGATTCCACAGAATTTCACCGACGCCCGACGCGCGCGCGGTTGTACGGGCGATGACAAACATGAGGTCGGACAAACGATTCAGATAGCGAATCGCCGCTTCGTTGACTTCTTCCTGCCGCGCCAGCGAGATGACGCGGCGTTCGGCCCTGCGCCCGATCGTGCGCGCCAGATGCGCCTGTGCTGCCGCCAGACTGCCGCCGGGCAGGATGAAATCTTTGAGCGGCGGCAGGTGTTCGTTGAGTTGATCGAGTTCGTTTTCGAGCCGTTCGATTTGCCCGTCGCCGATCATGGACGTGCCAGGGATGCACAGCTCGCCGCCGAGGTCGAACAGATCGTGCTGGATATCGAGTAAAACTTCGTTTAAGTGATCGTTTTCGAGTGTGGCAATCAGCACGCCAATCGCACTGTTGAGTTCATCGATCGTGCCGTAGGCTTCGACACGCAGGCTGTCTTTCTGCGTGCGCGAGCCGTCGCCGAGGCCGGTCGTGCCGTCATCGCCGGTGCGGGTATAAATTTTGGAAAGACGATTGCCCATCGGGTACGCTACCGTTGCTTCGAATCGGCCCACATTGTAGCCAGTTCGCCTGCATCAGATGTGCAGCGCCGATGTTCTATTGCGACGCTAACGAACAATCCGGATCGCTTGTTTTAAGGCAATCAAGAAATTACAAATGCAAATCATTCGCGTTATAATCAAACCATATTTCACACCCTTTACATACGGAGCCCACATGCACGCCCTGCGTTTTTCTGCCGTTCTACTCGCGCTGTTCGCGCTGACCCTGGTTGGTTGCGATGCCAATAACGATAATGCCACCGAATCAGCGACCGCCGCCGAAGCTGTTGATGCGTCCTATGCTGAACCTGAAGCAAGCCGCGACGAGCCGCAGCGCCTGGTCGTCTACACTTCGCGTCAACCGCATCTGGTTGAGCCGCTGTTCGAGCGGTTTACCGAAGAAACCGGTGTTCAGATCGAAACCATCAACGACAACGAAGGCGCGCTGATTGAGCGTCTGGCTGCGGAAGGCGAAAATACGCAGGCCAGCGTATTTATAACCGTCGATGCCGGCAATCTGTGGTTGGCCGACGAGCGCGGTTTGCTGCAGACGGTTGATTCGGACCTGCTCAATGAGCGCATTCCGGCCGCGCTGCGCGATCCGGAAGGCCACTGGTTCGGTTTATCGGTGCGCGCACGCACGATTATGTATCACCCGGATCGAGTTGATCCTTCCGAATTGTCGACTTACGCCCAGTTGGCCGATCCGTCCTGGAACGGCCGCCTGTGTCTGCGCACCTCGCGTAAGGTCTACAACCAGTCGCTGATCGCGATGATGATCGAGCGTTTGGGTGAGGATGAAACCGCGCGCATCGTGCGCGGCTGGGTCGAGAATCTTGCAACCGAGCCGTTCTCGTCCGATACACGCCTGATTGAAGCGATCGAGGCCGGGCAGTGCGATGTCGGTGTCGTCAACACCTATTATTTGGGACGACTGGTGGCTGAAAACGCCGATTTCCCGGTGCACGTGTTCTGGCCGAATCAGAATTCGAGCGGTGTGCACGTGAATATTTCCGGCGCCGGCGTGACCGCCAATGCGCCTTCACCGGAACTGGGCCAGCAGTTGATCGAGTTTCTGGCCGGCGATGCAGCGCAGCAGAAGATTGCTGGCGATAATTTTGAGTACCCGGTGGTTGAAGGCGTAGCGCGTGATCCCATCGTTGCGCAGTGGGGTGAGTTTGTCGCCGACGGGACCAATCTGAAAATTGCCGGTCAGCGTCAGGCCGAGGCCGTGATGCTGATGGACCGGGAAGGCTGGCGTTGATACCCGCACGCGGTATCGTTCGAGCCGAGATCGAACCCTGACTGATTCAATTACGATTGCAGGCGCCGGGCACTCGACCCGGCGTCGTCTTTTCAGCCCTCATGGCGACGGCCTGCGCTGGTTGTTGCTGCTGCCGCTGTTATTGCTGATCGGTTTGCCGTTGCTGGTGCTGACGTTGAGCTGGAGCCAGGTCGACGCAGCGATCTGGTCGCATCTGAGTGAATTTTTGCTGCCGCGATTGATCGGGCATAGCCTGCTGTTGATGATATTCGTTGGTCTTGGTGTTGGCGTGCTTGGCGTTTCGCTGGCCTGGCTGTCGGCCTGCTGCGAGTACCCGGGCCGGCGCTGGCTCGATCCGCTGCTGATTCTGCCGCTGGCGTTTCCGACCTACGTGTTTGCGTTCATCTATCTGGGCCTGCTCGATTTTGCCGGGCCGGTGCAGACGTTTCTGCGCGATCAATGGGGCCTGAGTCCGGCCTGGCTCGATCGCTTGTCCAGCCCGATCGGCGTCATTCCAGTGCTGATCATCGCGCTGTTTCCCTATGTGTACTTGCTCGCGCGCGCCTCGTTTGCGAGCAGCGGCCTGCGCACGTTTGAAGCGGGCCGCAGCCTCGGCGATACGCCGTTACGCGTATTCCTGCGCGTCAGTCTGCCGGCCGCGCGACCGGCGATTGTGGCCGGAATGGCGCTGGCGCTGATGGAAACGCTGGCCGATTTCGGCGCCGTTTCGATCTACGGCTTCGACACCTTCACCACCGCCATCTATCGCACTTGGCTTGGACTGTTCAATCTACAGGCGGCCACACAACTGGCTTCGCTGCTGATGCTGTTTATGCTGGTGCTGATCATCACTGAACGCGTAACGCGCAATTCGCGTGCGCTGCAAGCCGAGCGCGAGTCTGGTTTGCGGCGCATTCCGCTCGGCCCTACTGCGCGCTGGCTTGCGACCGCGCTGCAGTTTTCGGTGGTGCTGGTTGCAGTCATCATTCCGGCCATACAGTTGCTGGTATGGGCCGGGCCGGATCTGCAGCGCTTGTTCAGCGCCGATTATCTGGAGCTGATCAGCAATACCATGCTGTTGGCTGCGAGCGGTGCCGGGCTGGTCGTGATTGGCGGGCTGATGCTGCTGGTCGTGAGCTACCGAGCCAATACGCGCATGACGCTGCTTAGCGAAGTGTCGGCGACCGGCTATGCCATTCCCGGCACCGTGCTGGCTGTGGCCATCATGCTCGCATTGACCGGGCTGGATCAGATGGTCGGCACGGCCTTGGCCGGGGGTATCGGCGCGCTGTTGCTGGCGTATCTGATTCGCTTTTTACGCGTCGGCTGGGGGCCGCTCGAGGGTGTCGCCGCACGCATTCGACCGCAGGTTTTCGAGGCCGCCAAAAGCCTCGGTGCCAGTCGGTCAGAGCGTGTTCGCCGAGTATTGCTGCCGCTGCTGCGGCCGGGTTTGATCACGGCGTTTTTGCTCGCGCTGGTTGAAATTGCCAAAGAAATGCCGGCTACGCTGATGCTGCGCCCGTTCGGCTGGGATACGCTGGCTGTGCATGTGTTCGAGCTGACCGCCGAAGGCCAGTGGGAACGCGCTGCGTTGCCGTCGCTGATGCTCGTCATCCTCGGCGCAATTCCGGCCTATCTGCTGATGCGTCGTGGGCTGAGCAATACGGCCGGGCACTGACGAACGATACGATTCGAAGCGGCAAGCGTCCACCTGGATCGCGGTACACTGTGCGCTGTTTTTTCCGATCCTGTTCCTGCCATGAGCCAGCACACTCCGCTTCATCAAAACCACCTCGAAGCCGGTGGCCGCATGGTCGATTTCGCCGGTTGGCAACTGCCGATTCAGTACGACTCGTTGATCGAGGAGCATCATGCCGTGCGCAAGGCGGCCGGCCTGTTCGATGTATCGCATATGACGGTGGTTGACCTTGAAGGTACGCAGGTCAAGCAAGGTTTGCTCAGACTGTTGGCGAATGATGTCGACAAGCTGGCCGAATCCGGCCGCGCGCTCTACAGCTGCATGCTCAACGAGCAGGGCGGCATTATCGATGACCTGATCTGCTACCGGATTGAAGCCGATTTCTATCGGCTGGTGGTGAATGCCGCCACGCGCGAGGCCGATCTGAACTGGCTCAGGCAGCAGTTCGCCGAACTCGATATTCGCGTGAACGAGCGTGATGATCTGGCCATGATCGCACTGCAGGGGCCGAATGCGCCCGATATTGTATCCGGCTTACCCGGCCTGGCCGAGTTCGAACAGCTCAAACCGTTTCGCTTTATGCTGTATGGCGACTGGTTTATTGCGCGCGCACGGGCTATACGGGCGAGGATGGCTGCGAGATCATTCTGCCCGGTACTGAGGCCAGCGAGCTTTGGCGATTGCTTGTCGGGCAGAGTGCAAAACCCTGTGGCCTGGGTGCGCGTGATTCGTTGCGGCTCGAAGCAGGCTTGAATCTGTACGGCCAGGATATGACGACCGAAACCACGCCGTTGGAATCGAATCTGGCCTGGACGGTTGCATTCGAGCCCGTCGAGCGTGATTTTATCGGCCGCGCCACGCTCGAAGCGCAAAGTCAGGCCGGCGTCGAATACAAGCTGGTTGGTCTGGTGTTGGGAACCGGTGGCATTGCGCGCACGGGCGCGAAAGTGATCACACCGGCAGGTGAAGGTGTGGTCACGAGCGGCGGTTTTAGTCCGACGCTGGAACGACCGATTGCCATGGCGCGCGTGCCGAATGCGGCCAAAGCGGATGTCGAGATTGAACTGCGCGGCAAAATACGCGGTGCGCGCATTGTCAAACTGCCGTTTGTGCGCAACGGTCAAATGCGCGAGGGTCTGCTCGATTCAGCGTGACAGCCATCGAGTCGATCGCTAAAATTACCTGATACTGAAGCCAACCATCGCCTGAGGATTTTTCATGAGCAACATACCTACCGAAATGCGTTACGCCGAAAGCCATGAATGGGCCGAACCGCTGGATGACGGCTCCATCCGTATCGGTATCAGCGGCCATGCGCAGGAACAACTCGGCGATTTGGTGTTTATCGAACTGCCCGAACTGGGTGCAACCGTAACCGCAGGCGAGGCATGCGCTGTGGTCGAATCGGTCAAGGCCGCATCTGATGTCTATGCGCCGATCAGCGGTGAAGTCGTTACTGTGAATGACTCACTCGACGACGCACCCGAAACGGTTAACAGCGATGCCTACGGCGATGGCTGGTTGTTTACCGTTAAGCCGGACGATCCGGCGCAAATGGATGACCTGATGGATGCCGAAGCCTACGCCGATCATATCGAAGGCTGAGTTTGCCCGAGGTTGCGGGTCTGGCGATGACTGTCTGCCCGCTCAAATCAACAATAAATCACAAGCTGATCTTTGGTGGTATCAGAACGCTGGCCAGAATCATTCCTGTGGTTAATGCGACGGCTATCATACCCGCCAAAAACGCGGTCTCAATTCCGGAAATAACATTGTGATCGAGCAGTGCGGTCAAGCTACGCATGCCGATGCTGCCCGGTACAAGCAGAATCAGGCCCGGCAGATGCAAGATGGAGCCGGGTCGGCCGCTGAGTCGGGCGAACAGGTTACCGGCCAGGCCGACCGCGAGGCCGCCGATAAAGGCTGCCATGACCGGGGATTCGAGCAGGTTGCCGAAGCCGATTGACGTAGATGCGACCAGACAGGCCAGTAGCATCCATATCCAATCGCGCCAGTGCGCCTGAAACAATACGGTAAAACCGAGTGCCGCCAGGCCGAAGCCGCTGGCCATCAGCCAAAGCGGTGGAGCGTTTGGCTGCAATAGTTCTACCGGCCCGATCAGCCACTGCCCGACGCCACCACCCAGCATTAATCCAAAGGTGAGCAGGGCAAAGATCATCAACGTATAGGCTGCGCGCGCTGCGCCCGACACCATGTGACCGGTCGCCAGCTCTCGCGCCGATACGGTTAGATCCCTGCCGGGCAGTAGTGCGATCATGCCGGCAATAACCGAAGGCATGAGCGCGGTCTGGCCGTCGAAACCACACCATAGCGTGCCGAGAAAAGTGACCAGCATTGCAGTCAATGGCGTCAGCAGTCGAATCAATTCTGGTCGACCGGCCGTACCTAAATACGTCAGGCCCATCACGCTGGCACCCGTTACGCCACCGAGTACCGCGGCCAGCATCAGTTCGCGCCAGCCGCCGCCGATCAGCGCGCCGACCCCTGCCGAGACCAACACAAAGGCGAACAGCAGCGTTGCGCCCTGATACTGAGGCTCGCGCTGGTCGATTTGTTTGACTCGGCGATCCGCTTCGTCGGGTTCGAGTATGCCGCGGGCCAACTGCTCCATGACCTCGGTCAACTCGGCCAGCTTGGCCAGATTGGCACTACCCGGTTCGACTCTTGCCAAATAGGTTTTCTGGCGGTTACCGTCGCCCAAGGTCACCATCAGTGCAGTGGGTGTCGAGAAAAACTCTGCTTGCAAGCCAAGCCGATCGGCCATGATCTGCATCGCGGTTTCGAGGCGATGGGCAGGCGAACCGACCCGATGCAGCGCGCGGCCAAGGTTTAATACCAGCGATGCATAGCGACTCGTTTCGTACGGTTGGCTGATATCGGCAGGGTCGTGTTCGGGAAGATCATGCATCGGCGTACAACAGCTTGGGTGAGTCGAGTAGAACGTGCGATGATACGGCAAGATACGCAGCAAACAAACGACAATAATTTGCACGGTTTGTTCTGCACGATCATAAAATCAGCGGCAGGACCACTACGCATGAAACGTGAAGAAATTGACTTTCCGCCCGAGCACGAAGCGCTGCGTCGTGATGTTGGTTTACTCGGTGCCGTGGTCGGTGAGTTGTTGCAGGAGCAGTGCGGCGATGGTTTGTTTCAGCGCGTCGAGCAGGCGCGGTCGGCCGCCATTGCCCGGCGTAATCAAGAAGTTGAAGGGCATTCGCTAGAAGCCCTATGCCGCTTTGATCATGCATCGCAAGCTTCTGATTTTGTTCGAGGCTTTACGATCTGGTTCCGCATGGTGAATCTGGCCGAGCAAATTCACCGTATCCGTCGCCAGCGTGATTGGAGCCGTAGCGAGACCGCCCAGCCGGACAGCCTGGAAGCGGCTGTGAACGAGTTGCGAACTGCCGGTGTCGATCTGCATGAGTTGATTGACTCGCTCACCGATATGCGAATTGAACCGGTGCTGACTGCCCATCCAACCGAAGCCACACGCCGTTCAATTCTGGAAAAAGAGCAGCGTATGGCACGCTATCTGATTCAGCGCTTTGACCCCACCTTGGATGCACAAACAGACCAGCGATTGATCGACCGCGTGCGCATGGAGCTGACCATCGCCTGGCAGACGGCCGAGCAGGTCAAACATCGTCCGAGCGTGGCTGACGAGGCCGAACATGCGCAGTATTATCTGGCCAACGTACTGTATCGCGTCGCACCCGTGCTGCACGAA
>JBCCHH010000037.1:0-8756 GCA_039028855.1 Pseudomonadota bacterium
GGCAGATCAGCGTAACGCCGTCGGCCGGATGACCCGGCTCAAAACGATAGTGCAGCCGATAGACTTCGCGCTCGAATTCCAGTTGATCGGGGAATTCCTCACCGCTGGTCGGAGCATCGGCGCGCAGCAGGGTGGCGCGTTCGTACAGCAGTTCGTCCTTTTGTCGAGCATCGAGTTTTTCATACCAGCCGGCAAAGGCTTTGACGGTGAAAATCGAAGTCGGCAGCCGTTTGTCGAAAAACGCCATCAGCTTGCTTTCGTCGGCCAGCACGTCATGCTGCCTGCGCTTGTGTTCGTGCTGGGCCAGTTCCTGTCGTAGCTGATGGTTCTTTTGCAGAAACTCCGCGCGATGATTCATTTCGCCGCGTACCAGCGCATGGCGGATAAACAGGGCACGCGCTTCGTCTGGTGCGTGTGGTCCGTAGTGCACCTTGCGCTTTTCGACCAGGATCAGGCCGAATAAGGACACCTGTTGATAGCCCATCACTCGACCGGTCTTGCGATCCCAGTGCGGGTCGAACACGCGTGAGCGGATCAGATGCGTGGCCTGTTGCTCGAGCCATTGCGGTTGAATGCTGGCCGCCATGCGCGCATAGGGCCGGCTGGTTTCGACCAGTTCGGCCGCGACGATCCAGCCTGGCGTGCTTTTGGCCAGCGTCGAGCCGGGAAAAATTCGGAACGTATGTCCGCGTGCGCCCTGGTATTCTCCGGCTTCCTGGTGCTGGCCGACTTGGGCGAGTACTCCCGCCAAAAGCGATTGATGAACGGCGTCTGCTTGTGGGTTCTGTTTTGATGGCTCATTGGATTCTGCGATTGATTTCACAGCCCCAACCGCCCAGCGTGCTTCCCTGGCGATCTGGCGTAGTTGTCCGTGCAACTGACCCCATTCATGCAGCCGGTTCGGCGAAAGAAAATGCTGCCGAGCCATCTTGCTGGCCTGATTACGCGAATGCTCGCTGCGCACGTTCTGCCACCAGCGCCACAGCTTGAGCAAACCGAGAAAATCGGAGCCCGGCACGCGAAATTCCTGATGCGCCAGGTCGGCGGCCTGCTGCTGATCCAATGGCCGCTCACGCGGATCGGCCACGCTTAAGGCAGCGACCAGCACCAACAGTTCAGCCAATGCGCCGCGCTGCTGCGCTTCAATCAGCATGCGCGCATGGCGCGCGTCGACCGGCATCCGTGCCATCTGTCGACCCAGTGGGGTCAGCTTGCGTTCATGATCAATCGCCTGCAGCTCGGTCAGCGTGTTCCAGGCTTCGTTAATCAGTCGTGCGGGTGGTGAGTCGAGAAACGGAAAATCATCCGGGTCGCCGAGGCCGAGCGACAGCATTTCCAGCACCACCCCGACCAGGCCGGTACGCTGGATTTCGGGCTCGGTGAATTCATCGCGGTGCTCAAAATCGTCCTCATCGAACAGCCGAATGCAGGTGCCGGGTCCGATCCGTCCGCAGCGCCCGGCGCGCTGATTGCAGGCCGCCTGCGACACGGGTTCAACAGGCAGCCGCAGCACTTTCGAGTGCGTGGCATAGCGCGAAATCCGGGCCAGACCGGAGTCGATCACAAAGCGAATACCCGGCACCGTCAGCGAGGTTTCGGCCACGTTAGTGGCCAGCACAATGCGGCGGCCCGTGTGCGGCTGAAAAATCCGATCCTGACTGGCCGCCGGCAGGCGCGCATACAGCGGCAGCACTTCGGTATGCTTGAGATTGGCTTTGCTTAAGAATTTTGCGGCCTGAAAAATCTCGCGCTCGCCAGGCAGAAATACCAGCACGTCGCCGCGTACGTCGATGCGGCTGAGCCGGTCAATCGCCCGCTTGATCGTGCGCGGCAGTTCTTCGCCTTTGTTGGGCGGCAGATATTCGATGCTGACCGGATATCCACGCCCTTCAACCTGAATCACCGGTGCGTCGTCAAAATGTTCGGCAAAGCGCTTGGTATCGATCGTGGCCGAGGTGATGACGATGCGCAGATCGGGCCGACGTGCGATCAGACGCTTGAGATAGCCGAGTAGAAAATCGATATTCAGGCTGCGTTCGTGTGCCTCGTCGATAATCAGCGTGTCGTAGCGATCGAGCCGGCGATCGTGATGAATCTCAGCCAGCAAAATACCGTCGGTCATGAATTTAATTAGGCTGTCATCGGAAACGCGTTCGTTAAAGCGCACCTGAAAGCCGACCTGTTCGCCCAACGATGTATGCATTTCTTCCGCCACACGCCGCGCCACGCTACGTGCGGCAATCCGGCGCGGCTGGCTACAGCCGATCAGGCCGCGCTGCCCGCGCCCGGCCTCAATCGCCATTTTCGGTAGCTGGGTCGATTTGCCCGAGCCAGTCTCGCCGGCAACAATCACCACCGGATGCTCACGAATGGCGGCAACGATATCGTCGCGCCAGCGCGTGATCGGCAACTCCGGATCGAAGCTGTAGCGGCTTTCAACCGAGCGACGCTGTGCAATCGCCTGCATCGACTGCAAAAGACGCGTGGTATAGCGCTCGAGCAGCCGTTGTTTCTTCTCGTCCGGCCCGCGAAAGCGACGTAACTGGCTATGCGCGCGTTTCAGCCAGTGCAGATCGCGCTGCAATACGTGCTCGGGTTTGAAGGTCGGAATGGCATCGCGGCCAGGCGCGGCTTGCAATTTTTTGGCCTGACTCATGCGAAGGTTGCTCCAGGCTGGCTAACGAATGCAGGAAAGGTTCGATGTTCAAGTATAGTGCTCTGAGTGTTCGAGACATACTCTTTGCACAGAGGTATTGCTGTTGATTCGGTTCAGAAATCGGCTGACAGCCGCCGTGAAGTGGATTCGGACGCCCAAATATTCAGGGCATTGCCCGCTGTGTAAATCAGGCACTCTATTTATGGCTCACGGCGATTGGTGGCGTGAAGATCTGAAGTGCGTTCGCTGTCACTCTTCATCGCGCCAGCGAGCCATGGTCGTATTCCTACAGCAGAATTTTCCAGACCTGTCGAACTTGTCCGTGTATGAGCCTGCATCGGTTGAACCGGTTCAACGCTGGTTGAAAAAACACAGTCGCCACTATATGTCTTCGCACTATTTCAGCGACGTGCCGTTCGGGCGCAGGGTCAATGGTCTACGCAATGAGAGTCTCGAATCGCTGACATTCCCGAATGCCCGTTTCGATTTGATCATTACTCAGGATGTGTTTGAACATATCGAACGGCCTAAGTTGGCTTTTCGTGAGGTTGCACGCGTACTCAGGCCCGGTGGATCGCATGTATTTACGATTCCGTATTATCCTGATCAATTGACCGAGATTCGAGTGCAGATGATCGATGGTGAGCCGGTTTCCACGTTTGAACTGGAGTACCACGATAATCCGGTCGATGAGAAAGGGTCGCTGGTCTTTACACGTTTTGGTGCTGATCTGATCGAAATAATCAAGCGCGTGAGTGGATTAACGACCACCATCCACGCCATGCACGACAAACGATTCGGCATCGAAGGCGAAAGCATTCTGGTGTTCCATTCGACCGGTTCGTAGCTTGCGCGGCTAGCGTAAACCACAGGCACGACGCAGGAACGGTTCGCGCAGGCTGCGTGAACGGGACAGCAAGCGAAATGCAGCGCCCATGCCCAATTGACCGAGCTTGGGCCCGAACATACGACTTTCGTTAATGAAATGAATGCCGCCGGCAATCAGGCCAGCATCGCTGAGTCGGCGTCGTGCATAGCGTGCCAGCCGCGTTTCCGGGTTTTGTTTCGTATCCCAGCCGTTCAGTGCTTCGGCTAGCTCCGCCGCGTCGGCCAATCCTAAATTCAGACCCTGTCCGGCCAATGGATGGACGCTGCGTGCAGCATCACCGAGTAAAGCAACGCGACCCTGATGCATCTGCTGCGACTGCCGGCGCACCAGCGCAATGGCATGGCGTTGAGTCAGGTCCGTAAACGAGCCAAACGGTTGATTGGAGGCGGACAGTTCAAGCTGTTCGAGAAAGGCTGCATCGTTGAGCTTCATGAGTTCCTCAGCGCGCTCGCACGGCACCGACCAGACCAGTGAGCTGCGTCCTTCGGTCAGCGGCAGTAGCGCGAGCGGACCGTTATCGGTAAAGCGCTGCCAGGCTACACTGCTATTCGGTCGGCTCGTGTTCAGGTGAGTGACAATGGCACGCTGATTGTAGTCGTCGATGCGGTGCTCGATGCCGGCTGTGGTACGCACGCGGCTGCGTGCGCCGTCGGCGCCGATCAGTATCTGACTCGATAGTGAGCGTCCGTCAGCCAGTTTCAGGCGTATTGAATCAGGCTGGAGATCAAACGCATCGACCTCGGCCGGGGTGATCAGATCGAGGTTGCGCTCACGATTGTCATGACGAGCGGCCACCTGCCAGATTGCATCGGCCAGGTTGGCAATCTCGACGATCCAGCCGAGCTGATCCAGCCCGTGTTCGGCAGCAACAAATTCCAGTGCTTGCGAGCCTGCATGTACGCGCATGCTGCGATATTCGGCGATGCGCTCATGCCGAAGTGTATCGGCGACCTGAATACCGTTAAGAAACGCCATCGAGCCGGGGCTGATCGCAACCACGCGTGGGTCGAGCGGTTGATCCGGTTTCAGTGTCGACGGCCGTACGCGATCGAGCAGGGCGACCTGCAGTCCCTTTTGTGCCAGTGCCAGTGCGGCGGCAGCGCCGGCCGGACCACCACCGAGCACGATCAGATCGTATTCAGTCATTGGCCGCTTTGCCATCGGACATCCGTTTTGTTTGTGGCGCCGTAGCGCTGGCCGAGGCCAGGGTCGATACCGGCGAACGAAAGCCCATGGCGCCGTAGACCAGGCGCTTTTTCAGGCCCGGCAGCAGCGCGTGCGCGCCTAGCCCTAAGCCTGCGCCGAGTCGGACAATCGGGTTCGGATTGCTGAACACGCGTGCCAGCGTATCGGTGTAGCGTACGGTGTCGGCCTGGTCGGCCTTGCGCATTTGCACATAGCGCGCCATCCAGGCCGGCGCGCCGGGGTCGTTGGCCTCGCGCAATACATCGACCAGCCCGGCTACGTCGCGCAAACCCAGATTGAATCCCTGGGCCGAGACCGGGTGGATGGTGTTGGCGGCGTTGCCGATCGCGACGATGCGTTGACCGATCGGCACTTCCGAGCGCAGTAATTTCAGCGGATAGCGCGCGCGTTTGCCGGGTCTGCTGAAACCACCGAAACCGGGGCCGGCGCGCTGTTTCAGTCGTGCAATCAACTCTTCGTCCGACCACTGCATGGCCGCATCAATTGCTTCGGTTTGATCGATCCAGACCACGCCGAAGCGGCCCTCGGGTTGCGGTAGAAAGGCCAGCGGACCGCCTAGGGTAAATCGTTCGTAGGCGATATCGCTCGAAGCACGGCCCGGCAGCACGTTGAAAATCATCGCTGACTGGCGATAGTCGTGCAGCTTGGACGCAATACTGGCTGCCTGACGAATGCTCGATTGCGTGCCGTCGGCCGCAACCAGTAGCCGGGCCAGCAATTTGTTGCCGGAAGCAAGTCGAACATGCACGCTTTGCTCGTCGGTCTCGAAGGTTTCGAGTCGTTCCGGGCAGTACTCGGTGATATGGGCATTTTCGCTCACGCCTTTGAGCAGCCGATTACCCAGCTCACGCGCCACGACTACTGCACCAAACGCATCGATCTGATGTTCGCGTGCATTCAGATCAACCTGGCCGAAACCACCGGCGCGCGTTACGCGAATGTGGCGGATCGGGCAGCGCGGAAGTTGATCGTCAACAACGCCAAGTCGATTCAGGATGCGCAGCGAAGCGCGATTCAATACCAGCGTGCGGTCGTCGTAGCTCGGTTGATCATTGGCCGAGCGCGAAACCGCTTCGATCACAGCCACATCGAGGCCGAGCTGGCTCAGACCCAATGCCAGTGAAGCGCCGGCCATACCGCCGCCGGCGATGAGTACGTCATGAGTGATTCGTGCGGTCGTCATGAGTCAATTATGCTCGCATCAGCGCTTCGATTTCATCGGCTGCGCTCGGTACCGTAGCGGTCAGGTTTTCCGGCGCATGATCGGTGATACGGATATTGTCTTCGATGCGGATACCGATGCCGCGAAACTCGGCCGGAATGTCGTCCTCATGGCCGATGTAGAGCGCCGGTTCGACCGTCGTTACCATATTCTTTTCGAGTGCGCGCGACTGGCCGTCGATCTGATAATCGCCGACATCGTGCACATCCAGACCGAGCCAGTGACCGGTCTTGTGCATGTAAAAGCGCCGGTAGCGCTGCTCGGCCAGATTGTCGTCGAGACTGCCCTTAAGCAGGCCGAGCTCGATCAAACCTTCAGTCAGCATGCGGCAGGCGGCGTCGTGAATATCGTCATAGGCCCGACCCGGCCGGGCCTGATCGATTGCGTCCTGCTGCGCGGCCAGCACCACCTCGTAGACGGCTTTTTGTGCATCGCTGAACTGGCCGTTGATCGGAAAGGTGCGTGAAATATCGGCCGCATAACCATTCACTTCACAGCCGGCATCAATCAGCACCAGACCGTTGTCGGGTAGCGGCTGGTTGTTGTCGATGTAGTGCAGAATCAGCGCGTTATCGCCGCCGGCTACGATCGGTAAATACGACGGTGGGCACTGATTTCGGGTGAATTCATGCAGCAATTCGGCGCTCAGATCGGCTTCGTTCAGGCCGGGCCGGCTGAGCTGCATAGCGCGCCGATGCGCTTGGGCCGAGATTTTGCCTGCCTTGCGCATGAGTTTGATTTCATCAGCCGACTTGATCAGCCGCAGTTCGTGCAGCAGATGGTCGAGTGCGATGAATTCTTCGGGCGTGTCGACATTGCGCTTTTGCTGTATGAGCTGATTGCGCCAGCCAATTACCTGCTGATCGAATACGGGGTCGCGTCCGACCAGGTGATAGATGCGCTCGCGTCCTTCCATCAGCCCAGGCAGAATGTCGTCCAGATCGCCGATCGGAAAACTGTCGTCCATGCGTAAGTGTTCGATCGCGCCTGCAAGCCCCAAACGCGGACCATCCCAGCGCTCGTGCTCGGGATTGCGTTCGCGACAGAACAGCAGTTGCTGACCGCTATCCCGACCGGGCAGCAGCACGAGCACGGCATCGGGCTCGTTGAAGCCGGTCAGATACCAGAAATCGCGGTCCTGCCGACACGGGAAATAGCTGTCACCGTTACGCAGAATCTGCCGGGCCGAAGCCAGAATGATCATGCAGTTCGGCTCGGCCAGTTCCATCAGGTGCTGGCGACGACGTGAGAAGGCTCGGTTCATTTTAGACATTGCTCGGTCGATCTGTCTCAATCCGCTTCAGGCCCCCTGGCGCAGGCCTTGTTCGCGCAATAGCAACGCGGCGATCTTGACGAATTCGGCCAGTTCGAAGAAGGCCGTTTCTTCCGCGTCGCTGTCGCTTTCCGGGTCGCTGGCTGCACGTGAAATCTGCTCCAGCATCTGCAGCGCTTCGCTGGTTTCGGGCGGCTGTTGTGCCATCGCCGACGAAGGGAAGCTGGCGCCGAAGCCGGTCATGAATCCGCTGCACCAGTGCGCCAGGCAGCGCGTGCGCTCATCGAGCGGTCGATCGGATGTTGGCAGCAGCGGGCGAAAGTCCATCTCGGGTGAGCATAAATCGGCGTGCAGTGCCGACAGCGCCGGGCTGAGCTGGTTGTTGATGCGTTCAGAATCCCAATCGCCGACCTGCAGCGCGGCCAGTGAGTCGGTCAACTGCTGCTCATTTTGCTGCGGATTGCCGCACAACAGGCCGATGACGGTGCCATGCGTTTCGGCCACGCGGGCCGGGTCGTTATCGGCGGCCAGGGCCAATATCCAGGCCAGTTTGGATTCGTTGTCGTTCATGAGTCGTCGTTGAATGGATTCGGAGTAGTCGGCCAGAATAAGGTTCTGACTCTGCATATAGTGAATGGTATCACCGCGGCTGGGAATGATTGTCTGCGCAAAAACACTTGTGAACAGGTCGCATAAAGTTCTATCATTGTCTTGAATTCAATCACGAAGTTCCCGCATGAGCGCCTTTGAACAAACCAGCCAGCATTTAGATACCATTGAGGCTCGGCTTGAGGCCCTGCTTGCGCGGCTGGAAAAACTCGAACAGGAAAATCAGTCTTTGCGTAATCGTCAGGATACGCTCGTGGCCGAACGTGCCGGTCTGGTGCAGCGCAACGAAGAGGCGCGCAGCCGGGTCGAGCAGATGATCGAGCGCCTGAAATCGCTGGAGAATGCCGGCTGATGAGTCAACTTGAACCGGTTTCGGTCCGCATCATGGATCGCGAATATCGCGTCATGTGTACGCCCGAAGAGCGTCGCGGTCTGATGGAAGCTGCCTTGTATCTTGACTCGCAAATGCGCGAGATTCGCGAGTCGGGCAAGCTCACATCGATGGAAAAGATTGCCGTAATGTGCGCGCTGAACTTAAGCGACGAGTTGCTGAAATCCCGACAGGAGGGTCTCGATCGACGCGAGCAGGTCGATCAACGTGTCATTGATCTGGCCCAGCGTTTAGAAAGCGCGCTTGACTAGGCTGACAATCGATTCATGAGCTACAGCATCTTGCAAAATCAAGAATCCAATCGCTTCGAGACTACGGTAGAAGGCAATCTGTGCGAGTTGAACTACAGCCAGATCGAAGCCGTGATGACCATGAATCGCGTGTACGTGCCGCCGCCGGTCGAAGGACGCGGCATTGCCGGGGCGCTAACGCGTTTTGCGCTTGATCATTGTGCTGAGAATCATCTCAAAGTGATTCCGCGTTGTCCGTATGTGGCTGCCTGGATTAAAC
>JBCCHH010000038.1:0-8617 GCA_039028855.1 Pseudomonadota bacterium
ATGTACGCTGGCTCGTTAATTGGTGCGTAGCGGCAAGAACTGCTGACAGCCGTCAGTTGGACAGGCAGCGCCCGTCGGTTCTTCCGGTGAGGTAGTTATGCCAAAAGCGCCTATTGTCTTATTCTCATTGGCCGCAATCGCGAATACGATCTGGCCGGTGAATGGTTTCAGCCCTTGCAGGAACGGCTGTTTGTGACGTTCTTAAACGAGCGCTTCGATGCTTTTTCCGAACAAAGTCTGAACGATGAACAGCGCGCACTGCTCGCGCAAAATTCGGGCTTACGCGACTTTCTTGATGTCGATACGAATACGGCGGCATTGGGCGCCGAGTGGACGCTGTTCCGGCTCGATGGCGAAAACTTCGCCACTTCAGGTATGCACGTGCAGGCTCACATACTCGGCACCAGTGAAACCCTCGGCTCGGACGTGAGCTTCTTGCAGGGCTATATTGGCGCACGCTGGCATTGGTTGTTTCATCCGAAACACAAAGTATTATTGCGCGGCGAGATTGGCTACACCGAAGCCGACACGACGAAGTTCGATCTTTCCATCGCTAGTGATCCACGTCAGCTCGATTTTGAAATTACCGATCTGCCGGAACTGTTCCGCTTTCACGCCGGTGGCGACCGCTCGGTGCGCGGCTATGGCTTTGAAGAGCTCAGCACCAATCGCAACGGCGCAAATCATTTGCTGGTCGGCTCGATTGAATATGAATTCAATTTCTATCGCGATTTTTCCGTTGCCGCGTTCTACGACATCGGCAATGCGTTTAACGATTTTGCCGAACCGGAACTCAAACGTGGTGTTGGCCTGGGTGTACGCTGGTACACCCTGATTGGGCCGGTGCAACTTGATATTGCCAATGCGCTCGATGAAGACGGTAACGCATTCCGCATTCACTTTACGATTGGAACCAAGCTGCTTTGAAACGCATTCTGAAATGGCTAGCTCTGGTGTTGATCGCACTGCTGCTGATCATGCTGGTGCTATGGTGGTGGTTGTCGAGTACGCGCTCGGGTGCGGAGTGGGCGCTGGCTCAGGTGCACAATCGGGTTGAACAACTGAACTGGAATACGCTGTCGGGCAGTCTGTCGGACGGCCTGGTACTGGAAAATGTCCAGTTCAGGCAGGCCGGAATGGAAGCGGAGATGGATCGACTGGAGCTGGCTGTCGGTGTTCGGCCGGGTCGGCCGCTGCGCGTCACGATCAAGCGTCTACACATCGATGGCCTTGATATTGCCCTGCCCGAAGCGCAAGCGCAGGAAGCAAACGAGCCGTTTGCGCTGGGCGATTATTCGCTGCCGATTACGCTGAATTTGCAGAAGGTACGCATGCGCAATGTGGTGATCCAGCCGCCGCCAGCCGAGCAAGCCGATGCGCAAACAGTCGAACCGATCGAAATCCAGCGGCTGGAGTTGGCCGGCCTGGTGCATCACGAAATCCGGCTCGACCTGCTTGAACTGGAACTGGCACCGTTTCAACTTGAGGCCAAGGGCCGTCAGGGCCTGTCCGAACCCTGGCGGAGCGAGCTTGATCTCGGTTTCGATTGGCAGGTCGATGCCGATACCCTGCAACAGTTACAGCTTTCTACAGACGGCGACCTGCAGACCTTGATGATCAACATCAGCGCCGCCGGCCCGGCCGTTGCCGAAGCCAGCCTGAGCATGTACAACATCGACGATGTCGATGCGCTGTCGGCCGAACTGGAGCTGGCCGGTGCGCTGCAACACTGGCCCGAGCTGGCGCTTGTGCTCGAACAGGTCGAGCTCAGTGCGTCCGGTGGCCGTAATGACTGGCAGGCTGCGTTGAACACGGATGCAATCTGGGCGGATTACCCGCCGATAGCACTTGATCTTCAGGCCAGCGGTCGCGATCAGTACATTCAACTTGAGCGCGGCTTGATCGACCTGTTTGACGGTACGGTTGCGCTATCCGGGCAAGCCGATCTGACCGATGCGATTCAGGCGAATGCGCGTATTGAACTGAATGAGCTGGATTTCACCCCGCTATATCCCAACTGGCCGAAGCAGGCACGGCTGGCCGGTGCAATGGATATTCAGCTCGATCAGCATCAAATCGAAGTCGAAAACCTGAATCTGCTGGCACCACCATCGGCGCTCAATGTATCTGGCCAGGCGCAGATGAATCTCGAAACCCAAGCGCTGTCGACGGCACTGAGCTGGCAATCGCTGAGCTGGCCGCCGGTATTGGAAAGTAACGAGGCCGAGCCGCTGTTTTCGAGTGAATCCGGTACGTTTGAGGCCAGCGGAACGCTTGATGAATGGCGCGCTGAGCTCGAAGCGATCATGGCCTTGCCAGGCGTGCTCAATGAGCCCGACGCTACGCTGAATCTGGATGCCAGCGGTGATGCCGAGCAAGTCAGTCAGTTCAACGCCCGGTTTCAATCGTCGCAGGCCGGCACGCTGAGCGTATCGGGCCGCGCCGGCTTCAATGGTCGGCTGAATGCCGAGCTGAATCTGCAGCAGTTCAACCCAGCCGTACTGGCTGAGCAGCTTCCGGGGCAAATCAATGGCCGGCTCAGGCTCAGCATTGAAAATCCGCAGGCCCTGTCAGCCACGCTTGACATTGATGAACTAAACGGCCGCCTGCGCAACTTGCCGATGGTCGGCAGCGGTGGGTTGAGTCTGCAGCAGCAGGTGCTGCGTCAGGCCGACCTTAAGCTGTCACTCGGTGACAATGTGCTGGACCTGCAAAGCAGCGACGGTCAGATCTGGCAACTGCAAGCTCAAGCACCGGATCTGAACCAGCTCTGGCCCGAACTGACCGGCGAACTGTTTCTAAGCGGTTCGGCTACGCCCGAACAGGGCAGGGCTGAGTGGCAGCTCAGCAGCGATGAGATAAGCTGGCGTGAATTTCGCGCTCGGGCTGTACATCTGCAGGCTCAAATTGAAAGCCTGCCGACGCCATTGGATGCTGCACCCGATCTCAGCCTGATGCGGCCTTCAGTTGAGCTTAGGCTAACCGCCAATGATGTTGATCTGAACCCCTGGGAGCGTCTGGAAACATTCAGTCTCAGCGTGTCTGGCAATTGTCGGCAGCACACGCTGACGACCGAGTTAAGTGGCAGTCGAGCAGATTTTGCCGTTGCCGTCGAAGGCGCGCTGCCCGAGTGTCTAGACAACATGAGGCATTGGCAGGGTAGTCTGAACCAGTTCGATCTGACCGAGACCGCCTGGGGTAACTGGCGGTTGGCCGATGCTGTGTCTATTGTCCTGGTCGAGAATGAATGGGATATCGGTGCGACCTGTCTGCAGGCCGACCAATCCAACGGCGCGCTGTGTCTGAACGAAGTTCGTGCCGGCCGCAGCGGCACGGCCGCTGTCAGGCTGCAAACGCTACCCCTCGATCTGGTCTTGCTGCCGGCCAATCCGCCATTTCGCGTTAGCAGTCGACTCGATGGCGATCTGCGGCTGAGCTGGGCCGCGGATGGCCTGCGAAGCATCGATGGCGAACTTATAGTCGGCCCCGGTGCGCTGCGCACCGTGTATGGCGAGGGCGATCTGTTGACGATAGAGCAGATCGGTTTGGTGCTCGATTCAGGCAGCGATACGGCCCGGTCGACGGCTATGCAGGCGCGGCTCAATGCCAGGCTCGAGGGCCAAACCACGCTGATGGCGCAGGCCGAGATTCCCGACTTAAGTGATTTGCAAACGATGCAGCTCGATGCTGATCTCGAGCTCGATTTGCCGGATGTCAGTGCATTCAACCGCCTGATTCCGCAACTGGATGAACTGGGCGGAACCCTGCAGGGCAAACTGAGCGTGCGCGGCCCGCTGGCCGATCCTGAACTCAATGGACAACTGTCGCTGCGTGACGGTCGTTTGCTGCACGCGCCGCTGGGCAGCCGTATCGAACAGATCCGCCTCGACCTGACGGCCGATCAGACGCGCGCCGATCTCAGCGGCCAGTTTGTCGCCGGTGAGGGTCAGGCATCCGTGCAGGGTGAATTCAATGCACGCCCGAGTAATGGTGCCGGTTGGCAGGGCAAGCTGTCACTGAACGGCGAAGATTTACAGTTGTTCAAGGTGGACTGGCTGAGCATGAAGCTAAGCCCGGAGCTGCACATCGGCGTCAGCGAAGATGAGCTGAATCTGGACGGCCGGCTGGCGATTGATCGCGCCCGCCTCGGCCTGCCGCCCGGCACCGAACAGCAGATTCAGCCGTCGCCCGATATCGTGGTCGTCAACGGCGACCCGAGCGAGCAGGAGCCTGCAGTCGACAGCGCAGCGCTGCGGACGATCAGCGGGCAAATCCAGTTGCTGCTGGGCGAGGATGTACGGTTGCAGGCTGCAGGCATGGAAACCGAACTCGTCGGCGCGTTGGATATCGTGTGGCAGCCGGAAACCGCGCTGCCGACCGCACGCGGCACGATTCAGCTCGTCGACGGTGCCTACAGCGCCTACGGCCAGAACCTGGCCGTCGAAACCGGCGAGGTACAGTTCACCGGCCAGCCGATCGATAACCCACAGCTTGAGATTGAAGCGGTACGCGAAATCTTCGGCGATACCCAGGTTGAAAAAGCCGGCGTACGCATTCGCGGCGCGGCGCGGAATCCCGATATCGTGCTGTTTACCTCACCGCCAACCAGCCGCGAAAAAGCGCTCGCCTACGTGCTGACCGGCGCGGATTTCGACCATGCCGGCGGTCAGGGCGCATTCAACGTCGGTTTCTGGGTGCTGCCAAGCGTATTCGTCAGCTACGGCCTGGGCCTGTTCGACAGCGGCAACGTACTGGCCGCGCGCTGGGAATTATCCCGACGCTGGGGTTTGCGTGCAACATCGGGCGAGCGCGATACGGGTGCGGATATCAGCTTTATGATTGATCGATGAATAATGAACACGACCCGAACGTATGGCGCATTGACCGATACATTCAAATCAGGATCACAGCCAGCCCTGATCTCTGGCAATACGCCAGGCTTCGATCCGATTCTCGGCATTCAGCTTGTGAATCGCCTCGGATAAATAGTTTCGCACCGTGCCTTCGGCCAGGTGCAGTCGCCGACTAATTTCGGCATTGGCCATGCCTTCGCCGGCCAGTTTCAACACTTGACGCTCACGGTCGGTCAGTGGGTCGCTGCTGTCGAATGCGGTCAGTGCGAGTTCGGGTGCAATCATGCGCTGACCTGCGTGGATTTTTCGCACGGCGTCGGCAAGCTGTTCAGCCGGGGTTTCTTTCAGCAGGTATCCACGTACACCGGCCTCGAGCGCACGGCGCAGATAGCCAGGGCGGGCGAAGGTAGTCAGGATGAGGATGTGGATTTGCGGGTGCTCGTGTTTAAGCCATTCGGCCAGATCCAGGCCGGTCAGGCCGGGCATTTCGATGTCGGTGATGACGAGATCGGGTTGGAGCTGTTCGATTTGTTGCTTGGCCTGATCGCCATTTTCGGCACGACCGATTACCTCCAGATCGTCTTCCAGATTCAGTAGCGTTCCGAGTGCGCCGAGCAGTAGCGTCTGGTCTTCGGCCAAAAACAGGCGCATCATGCGACTGCTGCCGGAATCTGCGCAATCAGATGTCCGCCGTTTTTATGCTCGGCAATGGATAGCTGGCCGTGAATGGATTCGATGCGTGCGCGCATGCCCTGAATACCGTTGCCTTCGGGCCGAATATGGCCGCGCCCGTCGTCGATAATTTCGAGCCGGTGCTGGCTGCTGGCCTGGTCCTGAACCAGCCGGATGGTGCAGGTTCGTGCATCGGCATGGCGAATAATATTGGTTACCGCCTCGCGCACCACCAGTGCCAGCATTGCCTCGCTTTGTTGCGTCAGTTGGATCGCCGGATCCACTTCGTTTTTCAGCGTCACGTCGACCGACTGCAGCGCCAGGCGAGCCTGATCGAGCGCTTCGTCCAGCGTAATCTCGTGGATGCCGCTGATTGCTTCGCGTACCTCGGCCAGCGCGGTGCGGGCGGTCTGTTCAATGGAACGGATTTCAGCCGCAGCTTTGCCTGGCTCGGTTTCAATCAGGCGTCCTGCCAGCTCGCTCTTGACTGTAATCAGCGACAGGGTATGGCCGAGCACATCATGCAGGTCGCGTGCGATGCGTTCGCGTTCGGCCACGCGCGCGAGCCGGCGGACCTCAGCTTGCGACAGACGTAGTTCAGCATTCTTGCGCTCGTTCTGGGCAAAGAACAGATTGGCCAGGCCGATTATGAGGCTGACAATCGTGGCCGGCAGCCAGAAAATGAGCGGTATCGGCGCCAGCGGCGCCATGAGACTGGCCAGGACTACAACTGCTGCGAGTAGTTTGAGACCGGTGCGCATGCTGCCGACACGATAGACAAATGAGGCGGCAAAAATAAACAGCACGGATGCGCCGGTGTTGAACGGTGCCCAGGCCATGCCGAGCGCGAGAATGGCGATGATATGGCAAAGTGCCGACACGCCCTGACGACGAAAGGCACTGAAATACAGTATAAGAAACAGCGTCAGCGTCAGAGCAGCCAAAAGGTTGAACCCGAGATCGGTTGGCCGATAGAACCAGTCAATGAA
This sequence comes from Pseudomonadota bacterium, assembly GCA_039028855.1. Taxonomy (GTDB): domain Bacteria; phylum Pseudomonadota; class Gammaproteobacteria; order Xanthomonadales; family Wenzhouxiangellaceae. The sequence goes on from JBCCHH010000038.1 coordinate 6,515, forward strand.
AAAGAACGACAAATAGATCAGCCACAAATACGGCGTCCAGCCCTGGCTGTGTTCCTTTGGCAGCAGGAATTGATGAATGCGTTTGAACATTAGGTTCTAGTCTACCCTTGCCTGCGCCAGCGTGAATTCTGACGACCGGGGTTGCTCGGCTGCGAATGGCCCGATCGAGCGCGGGCCGCCCGCCTCAGCTGAGTTGAGCGTGACACGCACGGCGAATTCTTCAGCGCTGAAATTGCGCATACGGGGCATGCCGTTGACCTGCTCGCCGCTGATGCATCGGTTGGATTCGATCAATTGCATTAGCGTTTGCTGCCGTCGAGACGCTTCCAGCCCAGCGCCGTCAGCAGTGCAAAAACCAGGCTGTAGACAATCAATATCCACACCGATGGCAGCCAGTTACTGGATTTTGCGCCCGTCACATTGAGTGCCAGTTCAGCCAGATGATAGGGCGGCAGCCAAGCCGCAACGGCCTGCAGGAAAGCAGGAAACTGAGTAGACGGAATCCATAATCCGGACAGAAAAGCCAGCGGCAGATAGACGATATTGATCACAGCCGGTGCTGCGTTCGGCGATAACAACAAGCCGATACACAGGCCCAGCAGACAGAATGGCAGGGTGCCGAGCGTCAGCACGAATACCAGGCCAGCCCATTGCAGCGTGCTCATGCGCACGTCTCCGAACAGTGCGGCCAGTATGCTCATCGAGACGACGATCAGCATGGCAAACAGCATGGCGGCAACCGCCTTACCGATCATGAGTCCGATAATCGGCGCTGGTGAAGCGCGTAACAACAACAGCCAACCCTGGCCGCGCTCAACCGCGATGCTGACGCCAAATGAAAACAGCGCCGCGCCCATGATGCCGAAGGTGGCGAAGGTACACAGCAGCCAGAGCGATTGACCCGGCACCATCAGCAGGCCGAAAAAGCCGTAGAACATGAGCGGAAACAGCAGTGTCGGCAGGCTATAGGCCGGCGATCGAATCAAGTTCAGCCACTGACACCGCAGGAATTGCCAGCTGGGTGAAGACAGGGTATTCATGCAGCCTCCTTGTTATTCCAGCCCTGATTGGTCAGCGCGAGAAATGCAGTTTCCAGCGTGGTGCGGAGCACTTCGAGTTCGGACAACGCCGGGTCGTGTTGCAGCAGATGCCGCACAACCGGTTCGGCAGTGCGTACCAGAATGTCCAGCCGATGATTGTCCTGGCGAACGTGCTGTACATCTTCCAGTGCTTCGATCGCGGCGATCGGCTGATCGCTGCGGCAGCGAATCTGCTGCCGAGGTACCTGTGCACGGATTTCATCCGTGCTGCCCTGAGTGCGGACACGACCACGATTAAGCACCACAATATGATCAGCCAGCTGTTCGGCTTCATCGAGATAGTGCGTGCACAGCAAGACCGAACTGCCGGTCTGGCGACGCTGATCGATGGCCTGCCACAGTTTGCGCCGGGCGCTAGGATCGAGCCCGGTGGTAGGTTCGTCGAGAATCAGCACGTCAGGATTGCCGACGACGGCCAGAGCATACAGCACGCGCTGTTTCTGGCCGCCGGAAAGCCGTTGGTATTTGCGCTTTTCAAGACCGCCTAAGCCGGCCTCATCAAGTACCGCATCAAAGTCGGCCGACTGTGGATAGAAGCTGGCGAACAGCTCCATCAGTTCAATGACGGTTAAGTTGTCCTGCACGCCACTGATTTGCAGCATCGCGCCGAGCCGTTTGCGGCAATTGCGGTCGCTGGGTTGAAGCCCGAGAATTTCAAGACGGCCTTCACGCACGGGCAGCACGCCGAGTATCTGGTGAATCAGCGTAGTCTTGCCCGCACCGTTGGGCCCGAGCAGAGCCGTAACCTGACCGGTCCGCAGCGTTAAATCAATGCCGTCGAGCGCAACCGTTTTGCCGTAGCGATGGCGCAGTTGACTGCTTTGCAATAAAGCCGTTGGCATGGTTTGGCATCCTGTCGAAATCAGAATGCCTAGTGTGCCGATCGCGCGATGAGTTCACCAGTGACAGCGCTCAGGAATCGCTGATGACATTTGTCACTTGCTAGTGCTGGCAGTTTGGGCAACAGACCGTTGAGCGCTGGCCGATCAGGCCAGATTTCAGC
>JBCCHH010000039.1:0-8569 GCA_039028855.1 Pseudomonadota bacterium
CTTTTTGCCGTACATGTTCTTTTCCTTCATCACGCCGAAGTGATTGCACAGTTCCTCATCCGGATCGGCGATCAGAGGAAACGGGAATTCATGCTTGGTTGAGAAGTTTTCGTGTGTTTTCAGACTGTCGCGCGATACGCCAATGATCTCTGCGCCGGCCTGCTTGAACTGATCATACAGATCGCGGAAATCCTGGCCTTCGCGCGTACAGCCGGGCGTGTTGTCGCGCGGATAAAAATACAGCACCACGGCTTGACCGCGCAGATCCTGCAGCGCAATCTGTTGGTCGCCCGTGGCCGCAAAGCGAGAGGTTTGCAAAGGTTGTGGGATGCTTGTTTCAGTTGAATCAGTCATGAAAAAATCGTCCTGATGGCTCGGTATCGGTTACAAAAATTGAATCGGGCATAAAGCAAATGGTTGGTAAATCAGCAGATTGCTGCCGTGATTTATGTTCGAAGCGGTATCTGGCATAGGCAGATACAGTAAAATCGCCAAAGGTCGCTCGTCTTGTACAATCGCTTGCCTGAACAGGTAACGACCATTCACAGTCCAATTCCATGTCGCTTAGTATGCCCTGCCAATGAAAATGAAGGATGACAATTTTCTTGCCGGATCGCTTGGTGGATCAATCGTGGCTTTGGTTACGCCGATGCACGCAGACGGTTCGGTAGATTTAGACACCTGGTGTAGTCTGATTGACTGGCATCTGGATTCCGGCACTGATGGCCTCGTCGTGGCCGGCACGACCGGCGAGTCGGCCACGCTTGCGCAGGACGACTACGATTCACTATTGTCGGCGGCCGTCGAGCGAGTCAATGGCCGAATTGCCGTGTTGGCCGGCACTGGTTCAGCTTCAACGGCAAACGTCATTCGCGATAGCCGGCGTGCAGCCAGACTCGGTGCCGATGCCGTACTTGTGGTTGCGCCATACTACAATCGCCCGCCCCAGCGTGGTTTGATTGCGCATTATCGGGCCGTGGCCGAGGCCAGTGCAGTGCCGGTGGTTTTGTACAACGTGCCGAGCCGTACGGTAACGGATCTGCTGCCCGAAACCGCCATCGTCCTGGCCGAGCACGAAAATATCATTGCCATCAAGGAAGGCGTGCCCGATCCAGCGCGCTTGCAGCAGTTGATTGAAGCTGGTGTGCCGGTGCTTAGCGGTGACGATCCCAGTGCACTGATGGCCATGCGCATGGGTGCTAAAGGGGTAATTTCGGTGATTGCCAATATCGCGCCTGTGCAGACGAGCGCGGTATGTCGGGCCGCGCTGGCGGGGGACTATGAAAATGCAGAGCGCATTACTGCTGCGCTGGAACCGATCATCGGCTTTCTGAACATCGAAACCAATCCGATCCCGGTCAAATGGATGCTGGCCGAGCTGGGTAGGATCAAGCCGTACCTGCGTCTGCCGCTGGTTGAGTTGAGTGCCGAACACCATGAAGCAGGTCATAAAGTGCTACAGGTCTTGTCTGGTATCGAGGCTTGATTCGCGTTAACAGGATGACAGCTTTTTAACCTTTTCTTTGACATAATTCACAACTAATGAATAGATCGTTCTTACCCAAGTCTGCCGTTCGCGCAGGTCAACTTTCCCTGATCACGCTGGTTCTTGTAACTCAGTTGAGCGGCTGTGGCTGGTTGCGGCCGGATCAGCCGGTGTACGTTTCGAGCGAAGAACTGCCGCCGATTGAAGTACCTGAGGATTTATCCGAGCCCGAATTGCGCACGGTGTTTGAAATTCCAGGTTTCGCCGTGCCGCAGTTGGCCGCTCAGGGTGACGAGGCCATGCCGCCGCGGGTACCCACGTCAGCCGAGGCTGAGGTAGCCAATTCACGCATTCGTTTTGGCGCGACCGGCCTGTATCTTGAAGTGGATGACGAGGCGGCCAGCGTCTGGCGACGATTGGGTTTTGCCCTGAACCGCGGCGATTTGTCCGTGCAGCAGGTGCTGCAGGATCAGCGCCGCTATCGTTTTGAATTACGGCATGAACCGATCGTGGTGGACGAGCGGGGTTGGATGGGTCGTATTTTCCTGTTCTGGCGGGATCCTGAAGTGATCAACTACAGCGGTACCTATCTGGCAGAAGTACAGCCCGAATCGTCTGGGCGTACGCGTGTGGCGATCCTGGATCAGGAAGGCCAGATTCTGATTATGAACCGGGCTGAGTTTGTGCTGGCCCAGCTAAGAGACCGCTTGGGCTAAGCCCGCCGTCATCCTAAACCGGCGTTTTTATCGATTATCGTTCGAGCAAATCGCGCTTGCCGGGCTTGTCTTCCCACTCGGCTGCATCCGGGGGCGGATCTTTCCGTTCGCTAATTACCGGCCATTCAAGCGATAGCTCAGCATTGAGTTGAAGAAAATCCTGTTGATCGGCGGGTAGGTCGTCCTCAGGATAAATTGCCTGGGTTGGGCATTCCGGCTCGCACAGTGTGCAGTCGATGCACTCTTCCGGGTCGATAACGAGAAAATTGGGTCCTTCATGAAAACAGTCGACCGGGCATACTTCCACACAATCGGTGTACTTACATTTAATACAGTTTTCGGCGACGACAAAAGTCATTCAAACTACCCGAATATCGGCAGCCCAGGCCAGAACGCAAAGATGCATCAATCATCCATTGCTGTGGGGCTGAAAACACAGCGGTGGTATTATATAGCTTGACTGTTTTTATTTTGACGGCGTAATTCTCGCTAGTTGCAAGATCCCCGCCTGCGATTCGCGCTGTATGGAAATCGCTGTCGTTTTTTACCTTCAAATTAAAGCTGAACCATTGTCTCAATCTCCAACTGAACTTCCGTTTCGCGAAATTCCATTCGAGCAACACGGCATTGCCCGTAAGCACATCAGCTCGGGTGCTCTGAAAGTAACCGACGCGCTACAAAAAGCGGGTTTCAAGGCCTATGTAGTCGGCGGTGGGCCACGTGACCTGCTGTTGAATGCCAAGCCGAAGGATTTTGATGTAGGTACCGATGCGACGCCTGAACAGGTGCGTGACGTGTTGCCTAGAGCTCGATTGATCGGTCGTCGGTTTCGCTTAGCCCACGTTCGTTTTGGTCGTGAAATCATCGAAATTGCGACCTTCCGCGGCACGGGCGAGGGTAGTGACGATGGCGATCGCACGATCGGTGGCGCCGGTCGCGTGCTGCGTGACAACGTATTCGGTAGCGAAGCCGAAGACGCCATTCGACGAGATTTCACCATCAATGCCCTTATGTACGACCCGACCACGCAAACGCTGCGCGACTATACCGACGGCTACAACGATATCCGCAATGGTCGCCTGCGTCTGATCGGCGATCCGGAAACGCGCTATCGCGAAGATCCAGTGCGCATGTTGCGCGCGCTGCGCTTTATGACCAAGCTGAGTCTGAAGCTCGAAGCCGCCAGCGAAAAACCGATCCGCAAGTTAGCGCCATTGCTGGTCAATATTCCGCCTTCGCGTTTACTGGATGAATTACTGAAGATCTTTCTCGGCGGCTGCGCCTGGAAGGCATTTGAGCAAATGGTTGAGTTTGGCTTGTGGCAGCCGCTGTTCCCGGGTTTGCTCGAACAGCCCGGACAACCGCCTCGGTTAATTGAGCAGGCGCTCAAGAATACCGATCAACGCGTGCGTGAGCAAAAACCGGTCACACCGGGTTTCTTGTTTGCCGCGCTGTTCTGGCCGGCAGTGCAACGCTATTTGGAAGAAGAGCCCTCGAATCAACCGCCTGTGGATCAACTGGCCAGCGCCGGCGAACATACGTTTTTGCGTTATACCAAACGCGTCGCAGTGCATCGGCGCTATTCATCAATGGCCAGGGAAATCTGGATGCTGCAGCCGCGTTTCGAACGTCGTCGCGGTAAGCGCGCCTTGCGTCTTTTGGGCGAAAAACGCTTTCGAGCGGCGTATGATTTCCTGCTGCTGCGCGGTCTGGAAGAGGCTGAACTGGCAGAATCCATTGAATGGTGGACGCGCCTGCAGGCGGTCGATGAAACCGAACGCCGCGAGATGATTTTTGGCACTGCACGCCGGGATGGGCCGGCAGGCCGCAAGCAGAGGCCGCGCAAAAAGCGCAGCAAGCCGACATCAAGCTTAACCGAAACGCCGCCCAAGGCGGAAGTATGACATCCGCATTCATCGGGCTAGGTAGTAATCAGAGCGATCCGCAAGCGCAGCTCAAACAGGCGTTGAATGCACTGAAGACGCTACCGAAGACACAACTGCTTCGATGTTCACCAAAATACTGGACGCCGCCGTGGGGTGATGTGGATCAGCCGGACTTTTTAAACGCAGTGGCTGAACTGACGACCGAGTTGCGGCCACAAACCTTTTTGCAGGCCGTACAGCAGATCGAAAATGATCAGGGGCGACGGCGTGATAGTCGTCGCCGCTGGGGCCCGCGCCCACTCGATCTTGACCTGCTGCTGTATGGCGATCAGATCATTGATCTGCCCGAACTGCAGGTGCCGCATCCGCGCATGACCGAACGTGCTTTTGTGTTGCAGCCGCTGGTCGACTTGGAGCCGGAGATTGCCATTCCGGGGCAAGGTCCGGCCTCCGATTTTCTGTCGCAGCTCGATCTCGGTAAGCTCCGCTGTGCGTCAAAACCAGTATCATCTCTCTCCTAGAACCGGAATTGCGCCAATGAGCGATCGCAAAGCAGCCATGAGCCAGCGTAACAAGGTCACTTTGATGGAACTGGGCCGCATGCTCGATGATCAGGAGCCAATCAGCGTGCTGACGGCCTATGATGCCAGTTTCGCCAAGCTGCTCGATCAGGCCGGCGTCGATTGCGTGCTGGTCGGCGATTCACTCGGCAACGTGATTCAGGGCCGCAAGACTACCGTGCCGGTCACGATGGACGATATGATCTACCATGTTGAGGCTGTGCGGCGCGGTGTGCAGCGAGCCATGCTGATTGCCGATATGCCGTATATGAGCTATCCAAACCGCGATGTAGCGGTGACCAATGCCGCCCGGCTGATGCAGGCCGGCGCCGCCATGGTCAAGCTCGAAGGCGGTACAGAAATCATCATTGATTCGGTACGTGCGCTGACCGATCTGGGTGTACCAGTCTGCGGGCATCTGGGCCTGACGCCGCAGTCTGTGCATCAACTATCGGGTTACCGAGTGCAGGGCCGGTCCACGCAGGCACGGGAAACATTGCTTAGGCACTCGCATGCCCTGGCCGAAGCCGGTGCCGCGATGCTGGTGCTTGAATGTATACCGGCTGCCTTGGCCGAAGCCGTTCAGGCCGAGCTGAAAATTCCAATTATTGGTATCGGCGCCGGGCGCGCGGTGGCCGGTCAAGTGTTGGTTTTGCACGATATGCTGGGTATTCCGGGCGAACATGCGCCGCGCTTTGTGCGCAATTTCCTGGCCGAAGGCGGCAGCATCCAGGCTGCTGTTGAGGCGTATGTGGAAGCCGTTAAACAAGGCCGTTTCCCGTCTGATGAAGAATCCTTTCTCGACTAGCTGCCGATGAGTTCACCCATTGTTCTGACGTCGATGCCTGAACTTCGGGCATGGCGATCAAATCAAACCCATCCCGTTCATATGGTGCCGACCATGGGCAATCTGCACGAGGGTCATCTGCGCTTGGTCGATGCTGCCGGTGAGCACAATACTTCTGCTTCGGTTGTTGTCAGCATCTTCGTTAACCCGACCCAGTTTGGCCCGAATGAAGATTTCGAGCGCTATCCGCGCACGCTGGCGCAGGATGTGGAGCGATTACGCAGCCGCGGCTGCGATGCGGTCTGGGCGCCAACGGTGGACATCATGTATCCGTTTCCTGCCGAGGGCCGCATCGGCGTAACGGCGCCGGCCGAGTTGGCCGATGGCTTGTGCGCAGGCGATCGGCCTGGCCATTTCGATGGTGTTGTCAGTGTGGTGCTGCGCCTGTTCAGCCAGGTATTGCCGCATGCGGCATTTTTCGGCGAGAAAGACTATCAGCAACTGCAGATTATTCGCCGGCTGGCGAGCGATCTTTCGCTAATGACGACGATCCATGCAGTTGAAACCGTGCGTGAATCCGACGGCTTGGCGATGAGTTCGCGTAATCAGTATCTATCGGCCGCTGAGCGCGAAACGGCGGCTGGCCTGTACCGAGTACTGCAAGAACAGGCTTCGACTGCGTTACACGCCAGTAGTGCGGGAACTTTGCTGCGCCTACAGCGGTCTGGAATAGAGCAGTTGCAAACGTTGGGATTCGAGCCTGAGTATTTCGAATTTCGGCACGCAGGAAACCTGGCCAGGCTCCCGGATCCGGATTCGGTTCATTCGGGCCCAATCGATCCGACTGCACTGCGTTTACTGGCCGCCGCGCGCTTAGGCTCGACCCGATTGATCGATAATGTTGCGTTGGTGAGACAAAAATGACTTTTTTATCACTTTGGACTTGGAAAAAAGGAATTTTTGTGGTATCGTTACCACGAACCTTGGTAATCAAGCAACAGGTCATCAGGGTCAGGGCGCGAATTGAGGTACATCACTCCGACACGCTGCCTCTCCCCTAGCCGGGGAGAGGCTTTTTTTTGTCCGTAATGAATGGTGCTGAAATGCAGTTGAACGTACTGAAAGCGAAGATTCATCGAGCCACTACCACACATGCCGAATTGCACTACGAAGGCTCCTGCGCAATTGATGAAAAGCTGCTTGAAGCGGCCGGAATTTTCGAGTATGAACAAATACATATCTACAACGTCAACAACGGCGAGCGCTTTGTTACCTATGCCATTCGCGCCGAGGCCGGCAGCGGTGTAATCAGCGTCAACGGCGCGGCTGCGCACAGGGCTTCACCCGGCGATTTGCTGATTATCTGCGCCTATGGCACGCTCGACGAAGCCGAAATGGCCACGTTCAAACCACGTCTGGTTTACCCGGATGCTAATAACCGTATCGAACGCATCGCCGGGGAGATTCCGGTGCAGGCGGCCTGACCGATGTCGGGCTCAGTGTTGCAAAAAAACAACATTTCGTCCATTTCCTCATTATTAGCTCAGGATCCGGCGCGAATCACGCAGATGGTGATCGAATCCGGCGACTGGCGCGCGGATTTCTCGGGCACGCCCGTGACGCGTTCGGACTGGCAGCAATGGTTCGAGGCCGATCAGCTGAAGCCGCTGCAGACGGCTGTTCAAGATTTATTTTCGGGCCAGATCGTGAACCCGTCCGAAAATCAGCCGGCGCTGCATATGGCGTTGCGCGCGGCTGATCCAGCCCTTTTCAGCCTGGATGAGGCGCAAAGTCAGTCGATACTGCAAACTCGAAATCAATTACTGGAATGGGCCGGGTCACTGTTTCGGGGCGAAACGCCAATCCGGACTTTGCTGCATGTTGGCATCGGCGGTTCGGATCTGGGTCCGCGACTGGTGGCCGATGCGCTGGATGCGGGCCAACGTGCGGTCCGGGTCGAATGGCTGGCCAGCCTGGACGGTCGCCGACTGCAGCGCTTGCTGAAGACGCTCGATCCTGCCACAACCGGCATGATGGTCGCGTCCAAGAGCTTCGGCACGGTCGAAACCCGATTGCAGGCCGAGGCGATTTTCGACTGGTTGAAGCACAATCTGGGCGATCAAGCCGGCCAACACTGCTGGGCCGCTACCGCCAATGAAGATCGGGCGATCGAGTTCGGCATTCCGGCAGACAACATCATGGCCTTCCCGCACTGGGTGGGTGGGCGCTTTTCGCTGTGGTCCTCGGTCGGCATGAGCGCGGCTGCACTGGTCGGCCCGGATCAGTGGCAGGCGCTGCTGGAAGGTGCCACTGAAGTCGATCAGACGCTGCGCGATCAGCCACAGAACTCCGTCGCGCTGGCCCTGGCGCGCACGCTGTATGCCCTGCGAGGTTCGTTCGGCTTCGCCTCATTGGGCGTCGTCAGCTACGAGCCGGGTCTGCGCCTGCTGTCGGAATACCTGCAGCAGTTGATTATGGAAAGTCTGGGCAAGGGCGTCAAAGCCGATGGCAGCGAGCTGGAAGAGCACACCACGCCACTGATATTCGGCGGCGCTGGCACCGACCTGCAGCACTCGTTGTTCCAGGCCCTGCATCAGGGCACCGATCGCCATCCGATGTTGCTGCTCGGCGCGGCCCGACCGCAGCATGAATTCGAAGCCTTCCATCGCGAGCAGCTTAGCCATTTATTAGCCCAGGCCAGCGCATTGGTCAGCGGCGTCGACAGCGAAAATCCGCAGAAACAGGCGCCGGGCAACAATCCGGTCATGCTGATGCTTACGCCGGAACTGTCCGCCAACAGCCTTGGCCAACTGCTCGCCACGTTCGAGCATGCGGTTTATCTGCTGGGTTGTCTGTGGCAGATCAACCCGTTCGATCAGTGGGGTGTGGAAGACGGCAAGCGCAGGGCGGGGGAGATTCGCAAGGTTCTGGAGAACGATCGAGACGCATCTGAGCCGAACAGGAATGTACGATTTTTGCGAGAGCATTCCAGCAAGCCATGAATGTTGATGCTGGCGGATACTGACCGTTGAGCATTGAATATCCAGCTTTTTCTCATATAAAAAATCAAGCCAATAAAAAGTTCGAACCAAATTTGTTGAAGATCAGGAGTGAATGATGAAAGCATTCGGAAC
>JBCCHH010000040.1:0-8547 GCA_039028855.1 Pseudomonadota bacterium
ATTGAAGTTCTTCGGTGCGTAATATTCGCTGATATGTGCTTTCCAGAATTCGGAAACCGGAATACGTTGGTCGACCCAATGACCGAGAGCGTCGATCTGGCGACTCAGGTTACTCGCAGGTTTGGCCATCAGACTGTTCCTTCCGGATTGACACCGATGATGATGGTTTCATCGTCGATGAAGCTATACGGCGGAATCACCATGTTACTCGGCGCGGGTACGCCGGCATAAACGCGCCCAGCCAGATCGAATTTTGATTTATGGCATGGGCAGAAGAAGCCACCCTTCCAGTTTGACTCGAACGGCTGCGCACCCACTTCGGTGATTAATTCAGGCACACAGCCCAAATGCGTGCAAAACATGTTCATGACCAGGAATTCGGGGCGGATCGAGCGATGCTGATTGCGCGCGTAGTCGGGCTGTTGTTCCAGCGTGTCCGAGTTCGGATCGCGCAAGTCGGGCTCGACTTCGCTGAGCAAATCCACCATTTCCGGCGTGCGGCGCAGGATACCAATGGGCTGACCGCGCCACTGCACGCGCAGAATCTGGCCTGGCTGCAAACCGCCGATAAATGCCTCGACCGGCGCACCAATGATGCGCGCACGCGCGCTCGGTTTCCATGATGCATAAAACGGCCACGCTGCAAAACCAGCGCCAACGACGCCCACAGCTGCAGTGCCGCCGAGTAGCAACATGCGTCGGCCCGAGTTGGGCTGAGGATCCAGCGACGCGAGTGATTCGTTATCGGACATGAAACAGACTCTCCACAATCGGTTGTAATGCAAAGGCTCGAAAAGGCATGCGGCCGAATCCGCAGCGTTCCCTCAAAATACCGATCAAGTAGGGAGAATCGATAGCGTTGTTCTGCGGACGATTCAGCCTCGAACAGGCCGAAGCAGGCCTTTCTTTTTCGGTTTTTCCCTGCAGTCGAGTATTTTAACGAATTTTGAGCAATTTGCCTAATTTTTCGAGGTAAAACCTGCTTTGATATGCCCAGACTGCACCAGTTTTTAAACGAAATTCAATGTCTTGAGAACACTGCAGTGAGAATCGTCTAAACTGTGAAGCTGTGCAGATTAAAGACTGCGGTATTGAGCGACTCGAATACAAACCGGACCATTCATGCAGCGTACCCTCCATTTTTTGCTACAAGTCGTCATTACCGGGCTGGCCGTGGCGTTTGTGCTGGTCTGGTTTCGGCCTGAACTACTGCCTTCTACCCAGTCTTCAGCCAGCCAGGCGAGACCGGCAGTGCAATCGTATTCTGACGCCGTCAATCGCACTGCGCCGTCAATCGTGAGCATATATACCCGTACTGTGGTGAATGAACCGTTGGTGCCACCCAATGAACCGGTCACTCTGCACAACATCCTGATGCGCGATTATCGCGTAGAGCGTCAGCGCGGCGGATTGGGCTCGGGCGTCATTGTGTCGTCGGAGGGAATCATTTTGACCACGGCCCACGTTATTGAAGGGGTCGATAACATTTTTGTTGCGCTGTTTGACGGCCGGGTGGCTGAGGCGGAAGTCATCGGCACCGATCCGGATAGCGACCTTGCAGTGCTAAAAGTGGATTTAGAGGGTCTGCCCAGCGCCACGTTCAATACCGATGCGCCGCACCGCCCCGGCGATGTGGTACTTGCGATCGGTAATGCGTTTGGCCTGAACCATACCGTTACGCTTGGGATCGTCAGCGCGACCGGTCGCAGTGACCTGAATTTATCGACCTACGAAGATTTCATTCAAACCGACGCGGCAGTTAATTCCGGCAATTCGGGCGGTGCACTCATCAATCCCGACGGCGAAGTCATCGGCATCAACAGTGCATCGTTATCGCAGAATGTCGGCGCTCAAGGTATCAGCTTTGCGATTTCTGCACGTATTGCCACCGAAGTGCTGGATCAGATTCTCCAGTATGGTGAAGTGCGCCGTGGCTGGATCGGCGCCGATTTAAGCGACCCACCGCTGCTACAAACCGATCAGAACCAGCCGAGCGGCGTTCAGATTAGTCAAGTCTATCGTCACGGCCCGGCCTGGATCGCAGGCCTGCGACGCGGAGATATTCTGCTCAGCGCTAACGGCGAGCCGGTCGGATCGGCACGCGAGTTTACGCTTCGCGTAGCCAACCTGCCGGCTGGTGAAGAACTCGAATTTCAGGCGTTGCGCAACGGCCAGCAGTTCACCACCTCGGTTCGCCTGATTCAACAGCCGCCTTTGCAAAGCTAGTCGCTTCGCAGCGAACGAAGCAGACAATACTTGCGGCATAATGGCCGCCCGCTACGATCAACTGGAAGATGCACCATGTCGATTAAATCCGACCGTTGGATTCGGCGTATGGCCGAAGATCACGGCATGATCGAACCGTTCGAATCAGGCCAGATTCGCCACGCCGAAAACGGCAGCCGGTTGGTGTCCTACGGTACTTCTAGCTACGGCTATGACGTGCGCTGCGCCGATGAATTCAAGATTTTCACCAACATCAACTCGGCTGTGGTCGACCCCAAAAATTTCGACCCGAACAGTTTTGTCGATGTTGTTGCCGAATCCTGCATTATCCCGCCGAACTCGTTTGCGCTTGCCCGTACGGTTGAATACTTCCGCATCCCGCGCGATGTGCTGACGATCTGCCTCGGCAAATCGACCTACGCCCGCTGCGGCATCATCGTCAACGTCACGCCGCTCGAACCCGAATGGGAAGGTCACGTCACGCTCGAGTTTTCCAACACCACGCCACTGCCGGCGCGTATCTACGCCAACGAAGGCGTGGCGCAGTTTCTGTTTCTGGGTGCCGATGAAGTGTGTGAGACGAGCTATGCGGATCGGGCAGGGAAATATATGGGGCAGAAGGGCGTTACGTTGCCTAAAACTTGATTTTGTTTTCTTAAAGTCTAAAGCGTTTCGCCGCCAGCAAAGCTTCCGTTCCTCGGCAGCTACCAGGCTCATTAACGTCAACTACAAAATCAAAAGCAAAAAACCCGATTCAGTGACAGGGTCCAACTCAACTCGAACCCCTCCCGCCTGTGCGAGCAGATAGAAAATGCTGTTCAGTATTCGAGCCACTGAAACCAATCAGAAGGCAACCAAACCTCCGGAAAGCCTCAACGAAGCCAGTGAGCGAATTCCACTTCGATCTTCTTGAAATCACTGCAGCTCAGCGGTTTTAGAGCGCGCTTTTTTGGGTACTTTTTTTGTCGCAAGACACAAAAAAGTACCTCGCATCAGCCGCCGAAGGCGAGCGGCGAAATGCTTTTGAATGTGAAGTAAAAAAAACAATCAATTCGTAATTGTAATCTTCGGCATTCGAATCTTCGTATTCAACTGCTCCCGCGCCAGTCGGGCGCCGACAGTGCGGGCAATTTGGCGGAATCGCATGGATACCGCACTGTCTGCATCCACCGCCACGGAAGGCGTACCGCGGTCGGTCGAACGCCCAATCGAAGACTCCAGCGGCACCTGACCCAGCAAGGTCATACCGGTTTCGGCCGCGATGCGCTCGCCGCCACCTTGCCCGAATACGGCTTCCTCATGGCCGCAGTTTGAACAAATATGCGTGCTCATGTTTTCAACCACACCGAGTACCGGCACCTTGACTTTGCGGAACATGGCCACGGCACGGCGCACATCGTCGAGCGCAATTTCCTGAGGGGTAGTCACGATCACGCTGCCGGCGACGGGAATGCGTTGCGCGAGCGTGAGCTGAACATCGCCGGTGCCGGGCGGCAGGTCGATGATGAGGTAATCAAGGTCCTGCCATAGCGTTTCGTTGAGCATTTGTTGTAAAGCCTGGGTCGCCATCGGGCCGCGCCAGATCATGGCCTGATCGGTTTCTACGAGCACACCGATACTCATGGCCTGGATGCCGTGGGCCAGCATCGGCAGGATGCGGCGATTTTCGGTGGTTTGTGGGCGACCACTCAGGCCCAGCATGCGCGGCTGGCTCGGACCGTAGATATCGGCATCGAGCATGCCGACGTTCGCGCCTTCGGCCTGAAGCGCCAGCGCCAGGTTGACGGCAACGGTGGATTTGCCGACACCACCCTTGCCGGAAGCGACCGCAATGATGTTTTTCACGCCCTCAATCGGCGTCAGCCCGTTCTGCACAGCGTGCGCGTCGATACGATGGTTGACTTCGACCGTGACCTGATCGACTTCGTCAAAACTGTTCAGGCGCTGTTCGATGATGGACCGTAGATGATCGCGCCAGCCATCGGCCGGATAGCCGAGCTGGATGTCGACTGCAACCTTACTGTCGGATACGGCGACGGCGCGCACGGCATCGCCGAGCGGCGCACCGCTGTTGGGATCATCGATCTGGCCGAGTTCCTGCTTGAGACGATCGGCCAGACGATCTTTCGAGCCAATGTTGAACACCGCATGCTCCTGCGTATTGGATGGGAAAGATTATTGTAGGCAAGCAGACATGAATCCGGTGCGCCGCGAGCGATTTTCATCGCTTTTGATTGTGATTATGGCCTTGGCGATCATGAGCTTGCGTTCTTTGCGATAATGCCCGATTGAAAATCAACAGCACAAACGAACGCATGAGCCGAAAAATCCTCGTCACCGCCGCCCTGCCCTACGCCAATGGCTCGATTCATCTCGGTCACATGCTCGAATTCGTCCAGACCGACATCTGGGCACGGTTTCAGCGAGCACGTGGACATGAGGTCGTGTTCGCCTGGGCCGACGATGCGCACGGCACACCGATCATGCTCAACGCCGAAAAACGCGACATCACGCCCGAAGCACTGATCACGCACTATCACAACGAACATACCCGGGATTTTCGCGATTTCCATTTGTCCTACGACTATTTCTCTTCGACCCACAGCGAGGCCAACCGCGCACTGGTCGAGCAGATCTGGCAACGGCTGAACGACGGCGGCTATGTCGTCAACAAGACTATTCAACAGTTGTTCGATACGGAAAAGCAGATGTTCCTGCCCGACCGTTTTATCCGCGGTACCTGCCCGGTTTGTAATACGCCCGATCAATACGGCGATTCGTGCGAGAACTGCGGCGCGACCTATGAACCGACCGAACTGATCGATCCGGTCTCGGCCGTATCCGGCAGTACGCCGGTCGCGAAGCAGACCGAACACAGCTTCGTTAGGCTTAAACCGTTCGGCGATGCGCTGAAACGCTGGATCCGTTCCGGCGCACTGCAGGACGAGGTCGCCAACAAGCTCGACGAATGGTTTGAACAGGGCCTGCGCGACTGGGACGTGACGCGCGACGCGCCGTACTTCGGCTTCGAGATTCCGGGCCGCGACAATCAGTTTTTTTATGTCTGGCTCGATGCGCCGATCGGCTATCTTTCGAGCTTCAAGCAGTATTGCGATGAGCACGGGCTCGATTTCGATCATTGGGTACACCCCGGCAGCGAGGCCGAGATGCACCACTTCATCGGCAAGGACATCATCTATTTCCACTGCCTGTTCTGGCCGGCCATGTTGATGGGTGCAAACATGCGCGTACCGACCTCGGTGCATGCGCACGGGTTTCTCACCGTCAACGGCACCAAGATGTCGAAATCGCGCGGTACATTTATCACCGCACGCAACTTTCTCTATTACCTGCAGGCCGACGATTTCCGCTACTACATTGCGGCCAAGCTCGGCCCGGGCCTGGCCGATATTGATCTGAACTTTGACGATTTCAGCCAGCGCGTTAATGCCGATCTGGTCGGCAAGCTCGTCAACATCGCCTCGCGCGCGGCTGGTTTCGTGCATAAAACCGGCGGCGGTACACTGGCCGCCGAACTGCCGGATCCGGACTTGTATCAATCGTTCGTTGATCAAACCGAAGGGATTGCAGACGATTTCGAAACGCGCAACTACAACAGCGCAATACGCCGCATCATGGCGCTGGCCGACCGCGCCAATCAATACGTCGATGAACACAAGCCCTGGCAGATGGTCAAGGTGGAAGGAAGCGAAGCGGACGTGCTGGCCGTGTGCACACAGGCGATCAATTTATTCCGCGTGCTCATGACCTGGTTATCACCGGTGATTCCCTCGATTGCCGAGCGCGCCGCTGCGCTGTTGAATGCGCGACTCGATCACTGGGGCGAACTTGAACAGCCGCTGCTGAATCACAGCATCGAAAAATTCCAGCCGCTGACCCGGCGGGTCGACCCGAAGCAGATCGAAGCGCTGCTTGCGGCCAGCCGCGAATCACTCGAATCGAACGAAACCGATTCAAGCCCGAGCGCGCCGGAATCGTCTGATTCAAGCCTGGATCTGGAAGATGAAATCAAGATCGACGACTTTATGCGGGTCGATCTGCGCGTAGCCAGAATCGTCAGGGCCGAGCAGGTCGATGGGGCCGACAAGCTGCTGCGGCTGGTACTGGCGCTGGACGAAGCCGGCAACGAGACGCGCCAGGTGTTTGCCGGCATTCGCTCCGCCTACGATCCGGCCCGGCTCGAAGGCCGATTGACTGTCATGGTGGCCAACCTGAAGCCGCGCAAAATGCGCTTTGGCCTGTCCGAAGGCATGGTGCTGGCCGCCGGCGGCGACAACGGCGGACCGTTTTTGCTGTCGCCCGATTCCGGCGCCGAGCCGGGCATGCGCATCAAGTAATGTGCAAACGGGCTTGAACTGAAACAATTGCTGCTGTGCAGACAACGGCCGACGTGATACAACAGAACCATGGATCTGGCCCTCATCGTAATCAGTGCGGCACTGGTCAACAATTTCGTATTGGTCCAGTTTCTCGGCCTATGCCCGTTTCTTGGCGTCTCGAGCCGGCTTGAGGGCGCGGCCGGCATGGCGATGGCAACGGCGTTCGTGCTGACGTTGTCCTCGGTCGCCAGCTATGTGTTGACCAGCTGGGTGCTGCAACCGCTCGGGCTCGGGTACTTGCGTATCGTTGCATTCATTATCGTGATTGCTGGGCTGGTGCAGTTGACCGAACTGATGATGCGCCACGCCGCGCCGATGCTGTATCGCGTGCTGGGCATTTATCTGCCGCTGATTACGAGCAACTGCGCGGTACTGGGTGTGGCGCTATTGAACGTGCGTGAGCAGAACTCGCTGATTGAATCTGCGCTGTATGGATTTGGTGCGGCGATCGGCTTTGGCGGGGTATTGATTACACTGGCAGCAGCGCGTGAGCGGCTGGAGCTGGCCGATGTGCCGGCGAGTTTTCGCGGCGCACCGATTGGGCTGATTACGGCCGGATTGATGGCATTGGCGTTTATGGGGTTTGCTGGATTTGCGAAGCTATGATTGGTTGTTTTGCTAACACCGCTAAAAGCAAAAGCGTTGCGCCGCCAGCTTCGCTGGCTGATGCGCCTTACTTTTTTGGCAAAAAAAGTAAGCAAAAACGCTATCGCCGGGTTCGCCGTCCCGCTTCGCGGGATTCCCTGTGGTGCTCAAGTCAGGCGGGGCGAAAAGAACTCGCTGCGCTCAGACAGCTTTTCGCCTGCTTCCGCCTGACTCTCCGCTCCTCGGCGGCTGCCAGGCTCATTAAGATCAACAGCAACTTCAAAAGCAAGACCAGCGCACCTCTTGTTAGGAGCCTGCTTGCAGACGAATCGCCTTTGCTTCCGGATTGCCAACAATGTCTGGCTTTTAAGCCACTGATCTCAGACGAAGCGAACGCAGGTGCCGAAAAGCAAAAACGAAGCCGGCAAGCGAATTCCACTTCGATCTTCTTGAAACCACTAAAGCCCAGCGGTTTTAAGCGCCCTTTTTGCTTACTTTTTGTGGCAAGACACAAAAAGTCAGTCGCATCAGCCGGCGAAGCCGTGCGGCGAAATGCCTTTGACTTTCAAAACGGGAACCAGACTGCTCAACGGAGCATAGCCTCAACATCAAAGTCTTCAAGCAGATGTTGCTGGGTTGAGCTTTAGGATAATGCACTGATGACTTCCCTAACCACCGAACTCTACGCCGTACTCGTGCTGCTCGGGCTTTTGCTCGGCATCGGCCTGGTGCTGTTGCTGCTGGCACGGCGGTGGAAAGAAGATGAAGGGTCGGTAGTTGAGCAGATCAATGCGATTCTGCCACAGACGCAGTGTGCACAGTGCGATTATCCGGGTTGTCGGCCGTATGCAGAAGCCATCGCAGCGGGCGAAGCCGATATCAATCAGTGTCCACCGGGTGGGCAGGCCGGGGTGGATGCGCTGGCCGAGTTGCTGGGGCGCGAGCCGAAGCCGCTCAATGCGAGTCACGGCGAGCATAAGTCGCCGCAGCTTGCGCTGATTGATGAAGACCGCTGCATCGGCTGCAAGCTGTGCATTCAGGCCTGTCCCGTGGATGCAATTATCGGCGCGCCGAAGCTAATGCATACGGTGATCGAAGCCGACTGCACCGGCTGCGAGCTGTGTCTGCCGCCCTGCCCGGTCGATTGTATCGATCTGGTCGAGCGGCCAAAACCGTTTTTGTGGCCGTTGGAGAAGATTGAGATTCAGATCAAAGCCGAACCCATTGTTGCGTTGAGCGACGTGTACCTGTCACAAACAATAAAGACTAACAATATCCTTGATGCATCCATAAGGAGCGCACAGGAGCTTGCGTACCATCTTGGTAACGCACAATA
>JBCCHH010000041.1:0-8359 GCA_039028855.1 Pseudomonadota bacterium
GCTGGAATTGAAGGTCAAGGACGGCGATGAGGTTTCCGAAGGCGATGTGATTGCGGTGCTTGAGGTGGCGGATAACAGCCGGGGCTCGGGGCTCGGGACTCAGGACTCGGCTCAGGATGGTTCGGATGATGAAGCTGAGTCTGAGGAATCTGAGAAAGACGGGGACTTGGAAAAAAGCCGGGATGTGGGACTCGGGGCCCGGGACTCGAAACACGAACAGCAGCACTACGACTACGACCTGGTTGTGCTCGGCTCCGGGCCGGGCGGTTATACGGCGGCGTTTCGTGCGGCCGATTTAGGCTTGAAGGTTGCCTTGATCGAGCGCTACCCGGTGATCGGCGGCGTGTGTCTGAACGTCGGCTGCATTCCGTCCAAGGCATTGCTGCATGTCGGCCAGGTGATCGATTCGGCCGCGCACCTCGCCGAGCACGGCGTGCGCTTCGGGCAGCCGCAGATTGAAATCGATGCACTGCGCGATTTTAAAGACGGCGTAGTCGGCAAGCTGACCGGCGGGCTGGCCGGTATGGCCAGGCAGCGCAAGGTCGATGTGATCACCGGCTACGGCAAATTCAGCGGCGCGCATGAGATTGTGCTTGAAGCGACCGAAGATACTCCGCAGCCTTCGCCTGCTTCAGTTACGTTTGCCCAGTGCATTATTGCGGCCGGTTCGCGCGTGATTCGCATTCCGGGCATTCCGTGGGACGACGAACGCGTGATGGATTCGACCGGCGCGCTGCAGCTTAACGATATTCCCGATCGCCTGCTGATTATCGGCGGCGGCATTATCGGCCTCGAAATGGCCTGCGTCTACCGTGCTTTGGGCGCGAATGTACTGGTGGTCGAAATGCTCGATCATCTAATGGCCGGGGCTGATGCCGATCTGGTGCGGCCGCTCAAAAAACACCTGGAAAAAGCCGGCGTGTCGTTTTTGCTCGGCACACGCGTCGCTGAAGTCAAAGCATCAGACGATGAACTGACGGCCTTATTCGATGGCAGCGATGCGCTCGAATCCGCCTGTTTTGATCGCGTGCTGGTCAGCGTTGGCCGTCGCCCGAACGGCGATGCGCTCGATGCCGAACGGGCCGGTGTTGAAGTCGATGAGCGTGGTTTCATCCATGTTGATGGTCAGCTTAGAACCAATCAGCCGCATATCTTCGCCATAGGCGATCTGATCGGCCAGCCGATGCTCGCGCACAAGGCCAGCTATGAAGGCAAGGTAGCGGCCGAAGTCGCAGCCGGCCACAAGCGTGCGGCCGATGCGCGCACGATTCCGTCGGTTGCCTATACCGATCCGGAAGTGGCCTGGGTTGGCGTGACTGAAACGCTGGCCAAAGAACAAGGGTTGAATTTTGGCGTCGGCAAATTCCCGTGGGCGGCCAGCGGTCGCGCACTCGGCATGGATCGCTCGGAAGGCTTTACCAAACTGATCTTTGATCAAACCACCCAACGCGTGATCGGCGGCGGCGTGGTCGGTCTGCACGCGGGTGATCTGATTGCCGAAATCGGCCTGGCGATCGAAATGGGCGCGACGGCTGAGGACATCGGCCTGACCATTCACCCGCATCCGACCCTGAGCGAATCGGTCATGATGGCGGCCGAAGCCTACGAGGGAACCATTACCGATTTGTATATGCCAAAGAAATAGCGGCTTCGGCGGTACGAGGTTTTTTTCGATGGTTGCAACCAAGATAGTCACGGCAACGGTCAACGATGCACTGCATCCGGACGACTTCAACGAGTTGAAGCAGGCTCGGATTCTGCTGGAGAATCCGGGGCTGGTGGCGCGCATCAGCAATCTGGCGGGACGACCCATCGAGAAGAGCATTGAGTTGCTGCCCGGGGCCGTCGGCGAGGTTGTACAAAACGGCACGCGCAGGGCAGTGGAAAAAGCGCTCGATATTGCAGTCGGCACGCTCAATACCGGACAGGCAAGCCCGGCGGCGAACCGGCTGCATCAACTGGTCGCGACCGCATCAGGCGGTGTCGGCGGTGCCTTCGGCCTGGCTGCGCTTTCGCTCGAACTGCCGATCTCGACTACCATCATGCTGCGCTCGATTGCCGATATCGCCCGCAGCGAAGGCGAAGACCTGGCTCATCCCGAGGCGCGTCTGCATTGTCTGCAGGTGCTGGCCTTGGGTGGTCGGTCGGGTCGCGATGACGGCAGCGAAACGGCTTATTTCGCGGCGCGTGCAGCGCTCGCGCGCACCGTGTCCGAAGCTGCAGCGCACATTGCCAGAAAAGGCCTGGCAGAAAAATCAGCCCCTGCCATCGTACGTTTGATCAGTCTGATCGCCTCGCGCTTCTCGATTGTTGTGTCGGAAAAAGCCGCCGCCCAGGCTGTGCCGGTGATTGGTGCGCTTGGTGGTGCTGCGCTGAATGCTATCTTCATCGGCCATTTTCAGGACATGGCATACGGGCATTTTGTCGTGCGTCGACTGGAACGGATATACGGTGCTGAAGTTGTGCGGCGAACCTATGAAGCGATCTCGATTGAGCGTGAGCCAAAGGTATCGGGTTCTATCAACTGAAATTACGAACAATGCGTTTACCCGTATTGTGCTTGCGCTATTCAGCATGCTTGCCTGGGTACTGCATGAATGTCAACAGGCGGATCTGGCCGTACAAATCCTCGCCTCAGGCGGGTTGATTACAGCTGCTGTTCTGTCATGCAATGGGGCAGGTGCTATTCTTACGCCGAATGGATTTCGGGTTTGATTTTTGTACTACGCTGCTGCCTGCCAAACAGATTTTCCGGCACCCACACATCGTGATGAAATTGCCGATCGCACGCGCCGGATGTGCGAAATTATTGAGCAAACCATCGTCGGTTATGAGCCGTTTTTTGATGTTCGTTTGCTTGCGTTTCCCGAATTTGCGCATGCGGTGCCGATTTACGAATCGGCCGATAAGTTGTTGGCCGATCTGGCCGTTGAACTGCCGAATGAGCACACCGAGGCGTATGCGCGGCTGGCCAAGAAATACGGTTGTTTCATTCAGACTGGTTCATTCCTTGAGCAGGATCCAGCTTATCCGGGCGCCCTGTTCAATACCACGGCGCTGATCGGCCCGCAGGGTCTGCTGGCCAAGTATCGCAAAATCAACACCTGGATCCCCTGGGAGGTTCATACCTCGCCGCACGACCTGGCGAAGTATGCCGACGACCCGTTTCCGGTCGTCGACACTGAGATTGGCCGACTTGGCGTTGCGATTTGTTACGACTGGCTGTTTCCCGAAACCATCCGCGAACTCGCATTTCGCGGTGCCGAGGTGCTGATTCGGGTTTCGGCATATATGGACCCCTGGGGCGCAACCGAGCCGATGGACTGGTGGACGCTGGTCAATCGTACCCGTGCGCTGGAAAATACGGCCTTTGTCGTGGCCGCCAATCAGGGCGCGCAGTTGCAGCACTATCCACCGTTTTCCTGGCCGGGAGGCAGCATGGTGGTGGATTATGATGGCCGTATTCTGGCTCAGGCCAATCCGGGCCCGGGCGAGCAGGTGGTTGTGGCACCGATCGATATTGAAAGCTTGAGAACAACGCGTTCACGGCGGTTGGGTCACGATATGCGCTCGCATTATCGCGCTGAAATTCATCGCTATGCGCAACGTCCGGCCTTGCCGCCTGCGGCTGAGCAAAGCATCAGCATTGAGTCATTGCGTGAGCGGATTCAAAAGGGTCGTTCTGCTGTTGAGAAGAGTCGAGTTCAATTCACTTTAAGCCGCAAGGCTGAATCATGAAACTATTGCTGGCGCGCTGCGGCATATTCGGAATCCAATCGATGATCGGCCTCATCTTGATCATCCTTCTGGCCGGCTGTTCCGAACCATCGATCGAGCTAACGCCTGAGGACATCGCGCAAAACAATCGCGGCGTGGCGCTGATGGGGCAGTACGAAAACGAACAGGCGCGCGCAATTTTTGCTGAACTGGCCCAGGCGCATCCGGACTGGCTGGATGTTCGGGTCAACGAAGCCATTGCTACGCTCAATCGGCAGCGTGAAGGCGACGAGCAACTGGCGCTGGCCATGGTTCAAGCGCTGTTGCTGGAGCAGCCCGATCATGTTCGTGCGCGCTACGTGGCGGCCCTGATGGAGTTTTATTTAGGCAATAGTGAAGCGGCCCTGCCGAATTTTTTGCAGGTGGCCGAGGCCGCACCGGGCGACGCGCACGTGGCCTATTTCACCGCTCAGGTATTGTCTCAGCTCGAGCGCATTGACGAAGCGCTGGCCTATTACAAGACGTCGATGGAGCTCGATCCGTATCTGCGCAGTGCCTACTACGGCGCTGCATTGGCCTTGCGCAAGTTGGGTGATGCCGATCAAGCCCGCGCCATGCTGGTTGAATATCAACGCTTTGAAAATAATCCCCGTGCACATCTGGCCGAATTTCGCTATACCCGAAAGGGGCCGTTGGCTGAGGCGCTGGCGGTCGACGCCGATCGACCCGCTCAGCAGCTTGAGCGTCCACAAGGCCACGTGTTCGAAGCGCCCGTTGAGAAGCTTGTGATACCGACATCAACAGGCTCCGGTCGAATCAGCCTGAGCACGGCCGACATCAATGAGGATGGAGCCCAGGATATCTTTCTGGCCGACCCGCAGGGTCTGAGCCGGGTGCTGATCCAGTCTGATGACGGTTTCATCGTTGATCAACAACATCCACTGGCCAATATTGCCAATGTTCAGGCCGCCGCCTGGGGCGCGCCGGATATTACCGATCGATTGGGCGTGTATCTGTGTCGCGATGGACACAATGAGCTGTTGATCCATGATGCGGAAAACTGGCTGACTTCCGCAGCCCGTGACGATGTGGCCGATCCGGGTCAATGTGCGGATGCGGCCTGGCTGGATGCCGACCATGATGGCGATCTTGATCTGTACGTGGTCAACCGGGTCGGCGCGAATGAATTGTTCAGCAATAACTACGATGACAGTTTCCGCCGGCTCAGCAAAGGCTACGAACCGAGACTGGCCGGCTTGGGTTCGGGTCGTCAGTTGCTGGCCGTGGATCTGGATGGTGATCGGGATGTGGATCACCTTGTGGTGAACCAACAGCCACCGCATCAGGTGTTGATTAATGATCGACTTTGGCAGTATCAGCCGGGCGATGGTTTTGATGAACTCATTCAAACCGACCTTCAAGCGGTCACGGCTGGGGACCTGAATGCCGACGGTCAGCTCGAGCTGATTAGTATTGGCTCAGGCGGCCAATTGCTGCATTGGCAGAAAGACCCAGCGCTGGATTGGCAGGCCACGGAACTGATCGAACTGCTTTCGCTCGAACGGCCCGAATTGGCGCTGCATGACTTTGATGGCGATGGCAGCCTGGATTTGTTGCTCAGCCATGCGCGCGGCTTCAGCGTATTCGCCCTCGATGGGCTCTCAGTCAACCTGATGTATGAGGATTCAGCAGCGCTACGCGGGCTGCTGCCGATTCTGCTTAATCCAGCCGAAGGGCTTGCGCTGGTCGGTGTAGTCGATGGTTCGGAGGGCAATCAGCTGCGTATCTGGTCGCCGGGCTCAGGTCGGTCATCTTTTGTTGCGATCCAGCCGAGCGGCAGATCGGACCAGGCCGAAGGCATCCGCTCGAATAGTTCTGGCATTGGTACTGGACTGGTAGTTCGGACGGGCCAGCAATGGGCAGTCACCGATACCTACGATCGTAATTCCAGCCCCGGCCAGAGCCTGCAACCGATCGTGTTGGGCTTGGGCAATCAGCATCGTGCAGATTTTATTCAGTTGTTTTGGACCGACGGTGTATTCCAGACGGAAATGGATCTGGCTGCAGGGCAAATCCATAAAATCGCGGAAAATCAGCGTCAACTGGCGAGTTGCCCGGTGTTATTCGCATTTAACGGCCAAGCATTTGAATTTGTCAGTGATGTGCTCGGCGTTGGCGGCATTGGTTTTCTGGTTGAGCCCGGTCGCTATGCCGAACCACGGCCGTGGGAATATTTCATGTTCCCGGACGCTACGATGCAGCCGCGTAACGGACGCTATGCGCTGAAAATCGGCGAGCCGATGCAGGAGATTGCCTATATTGATCATGCCCGCCTGCATCTGCATGATTTGCCGCCCGGCTGGTCGATGACGCTCGATGAGCGCATGTTCACCGGCGGTGGTGAAGAGCCAACCGGCCGTGCGATCTACTATCGCGAACAGTCCATACGGCAGCCGAATCGGGCGCTTAATGACCGATCGGAAGATGTCACCGCGAGCCTGCTGCAGGTGGATCAACAGGCGGCACCTGTTGGTGAGCTGGATAAACGGTTTCTCGGCTTGCTGCAGCACGATCATGTATTAACGCTTGAATTTGCCGAAGTCATCAATCCGGCCGGCAGCCGCCCGGTTCTGGTGGCCAACGGTTGGGTCGAATATCCGTATTCGCAGACCGTGTTCGCGGCCTGGCAGGCAAACCGCGGCTATCATGCGCCCAGTCTCGAAGCCTATGCCGACGGACAGTGGCAGATGGTGTACGAGCACTTTGGCTACCCGGCCGGCATGCCGAGGGAAATGTCGCTGTCGCTGGCCGGGCTGCCGCCGAACACGACCCAACTGCGCATTCGTTCCAATTTGCAGATCTACTGGGATCGTCTGATGGTGGTCGAGGCCGCACGACCCGAATCGCTGGCTATCGTTCAGCACAGTCTGACGCCTGCGCTGGCGCGCCTGGCTAAAACAGGCTTTGCGCGGCGCGATACGCTCGATCAACGCCGGCCGTTTTATGAGTATCAGGATCGCACGCCGTTTTGGGATACCGAGTACCAGACGGGTTTTTATACGGCGTACGGCCCGGTCGAGCCGCTGGTGGCAGAAATGAACAATGCCTTTGCGCTGGTCGGGCCCGGTGAAGAACTGCATCTGGAATATATCGCGCCCGAGCCGCCGACTGAAGGCTATCGAAGAGTCGTGGTGCTGGAAGTGCGGGGATATGCCAAGGACAAGGATCTGTATACCGAATCAGGCAGGACGGTCGGCCCCATGCCGTTTACCGAGGGTGTCGGCGATCGTGCCGCGCGCGATCGCCTGCACGATCAGTATCACACCCGGTTTCAGGGCGGTCACTAAAAATCATGACGGGCTATGACTGAACAGCGTCGCCATAGAGCACGGCCGGTGATTGGCCCGAGACTGCGGCGGCTGCTGGTCGGGCTGATGGTTGTGGCTGCGTTGATGACGATCAATTCGGCATATCTTGGCCTGGTGACGCTGCTCGAATGGCACACCGGGCAAGTGTTTCAGAACCATGTGTATCAATACATGTTTCTGTTTCATCTTGTGATCGGGCTGTTGCTGATTATCCCGCTGCTGATTTTTATGGGCATTCATGCTCGCAATGCCTGGCGACGCCCCAATCGGCGCGCCGTCTATGCCGGTTTGGGCCTGATGGCCTGTGTGCTCGTGTTACTGATCAGCGGCTTACTGCTGATCCGCTTCGATTTCTTTGAAATCCGGCAGCCGCTCGTGCGAGACCTGGCTTACTGGCTGCATGTGCTGATTCCGTTGGCGATAGTGTGGCTGTTTATTCTGCATCGCCTGGCCGGGCCTGCGATTCGCTGGCGTTCGGGATTAAAGCTGGCCGGCATGGCTGCCGCCTGTATTGCAGTGCTGCTGATCTGGCAGGGCCAGGATTTGGCCCCAACGGATCAGGCGGGCATGGTCGGTGAGGCCGACTTTCTTCCGGCACTGGTGCGTACCGCCGATGGTGAGCGTATCGATGCCCATGTATTGATGATGGATCAATACTGTCAGTCCTGCCACGCTGATGCGCACGCTCAGTGGAGTAGCAGCGTGCATCGTTTCGCCTCATTCAATAATCCGGTCTACCGCTTTGCGGTGGAGAACACGCGCCAGATGGTGTTTGAACGGGATGGCAATATGGATGCGGCCCGGTTCTGCGCAGCCTGCCACGATGTTGTGCCGCTGTTGAGTGGTGCGTTTGATGATCCGCACTTTGATGGTTTGACCGACCCGACCGGACAGGCCGGTATCACCTGTACGACCTGCCATGCGATTACGCATATCAACAGCCCGCGCGGCAATGGCGATTTCACGATTACCGAGCCGCTGCACTATCCGTTTACTTTCAGCGACAATCCAGCCTTGCAGTGGGTTAATGCGCAGTTAATCAAGGCCAACCCGGCCTTCCACCGCAAGACCTTCCTCAAGCCCTTGCATCAGACGCCCGAGTTTTGCGGCAGTTGTCACAAGGTGCATATCCCTGAACAGTTGAATGGGTACAAATGGCTGCGCGGTCAGAATCACTATGATTCCTTTCTATTGAGCGGTGTATCCGGCCACGGCGTTGCCAGTTTTTATTACCCGGAACAGGCGGAACCGAACTGCAATCAGTGTCATATGCC